>CAYUOS010000077.1:3077-15002 GCA_964446435.1 uncultured Rikenellaceae bacterium
TTACGCCATTACTTTATAACACCTAGCTCTTTACCTACCTTCGTGAAGGCTGCAACAGCCTTATCGAGGTGTTCGGTTTCGTGAGCAGCTGATATCTGTACCCTTATCCTGGCCTGACCTTTCGGTACGACCGGATAGTAGAACCCGATAACGTAGATTCCCTCATTCAGGAGTTTAGCCGCGAAATCCTGCGAAAGTTTTGCATCATAGAGCATTACTGCGCAGATTGCTGATGCGGTTGGCTTTATGTCGAAACCGATCTTCTGCATCTTCTCCATGAAATATTTTGTGTTGGCATGGAGTTTATCCTGCAGTTCGTTGGTTTCGGTCATCATTTCGACCATCTGTATTCCGGCAGCAGCTACCAGAGGAGGTATCGAATTTGAGAAGAGGTAAGGCCTTGAGCGCTGACGCAGCATGTCAATTATTTCACGCTTGCCGGTGGTGAAGCCGCCGATGGCTCCGCCGAATGCCTTTCCGAGGGTTCCGGTAATGATCTCAATCTTGCCCTTGAGGTTGAAGAGCTCAGTTACCCCGCGGCCGGTATTGCCAACCACGCCGGCTGAGTGTGACTCATCGACCATTATCATGGCATTGTATTTTTCGGCCAGCTTATAAATCTTGTCGAGAGGCGCAACGTTGCCGTCCATCGAGAACACGCCGTCTGTTACAATCAGCCTGTACCTTTGTGCCTGTGCCTGAATCAGCTGCTTCTCAAGGTCTTCCATGTCGGCATTGGCATACCTGTAACGCTGTGCCTTGCAGAGACGAACCCCGTCAATAATAGATGCATGGTTGAGGGCATCAGATATGATAGCATCCTCTTCGGTGAGCAGCGGCTCAAAAACACCACCGTTGGCATCAAAACAGGCTGCATAGAGAATGGTATCTTCAGTACCGAAGAACTCTGCTATTTTGGCTTCCAGTTCCTTGTGAAGGTCGCCGGTTCCGCAGATAAAACGCACCGATGACATACCGTAACCATGTGAGTCAAGTGCCTTCCTGGCGGCCTCAACAAGCTTCCTGTTGTTTGACAGCCCGAGGTAGTTGTTGGCGCAGAAGTTAAGTACCTTCTGACCTGTGGTTAGTTCAATCTCTGCACCCTGGGGCGATACGATGACTCTTTCTCTCTTGAACAGGCCGGCCTCTTCGATGGCAGCAAGTTCTTTCTGCAGGTGTTCCTGAAAATTTGTGTACATGGGTCTGATTTATTTATTCTTTTGGTTCAGTTTAAACATTTTGCCTGGCAAATATATCAACTTTGTTCTTAAATGGAATATATTAGCGGCTACTTGCTTAAATGATTTTTGTCAGAAAAAAAGGCTGTTTTTTTTAAGATGTTTGCTAACCTCCGAAAAAGGGGGTCAGAGACGTTGCCACAGAATAAATTACTAACACAGAAATAAATATGAAAAACATCCTGCTTACAGGTTCAGTCGGACAGATTGGTTCGGAACTTACTCTTGAACTCAGAAAAAGGTATGGCAACGCGAATGTCGTCGCCGGTATCAACAGGACCCTTCCGACGGGAGAACTGGCGGAATCGGGTCCTTTCGAGAAGGTCGACACCACAAATATGGAAGAGCTTGCCGCTGTGGTGAAGAAGTACAAGATTGATACTATCTACCATCTTGCCGCAGTACTCTCTGCAGTAGGTGAGAAGAATCCGGGCCTTGCATGGAGCATCGGGGTCAACGGTCTTTATAACGTATTGGAAGTTGCCCGTGAACACAACTGTGCAGTCTTCTTCCCCAGCTCGATAGGAGCATTCGGACCTACCACACCGCTTGACAACACTCCGCAGGACACCATCCAGCGCCCCACCTCAATGTACGGTGTGACCAAGGTTACCGGCGAGATGCTGTGTGACTACTACTTCCTCCGTTTTGGTGTTGATACCCGTGGTGTTCGCTACCCCGGCATCATATCGAATGTCACCCTCCCCGGAGGCGGAACAACAGACTATGCGGTTGAGATATACTATGAGGCCGTGAAGCACGGCAAGTTCACCTGTCCGCTCGGAAAGGGAACCTTCCTCGACATGATGTATATGCCCGACGCAATTGACGCTGCCATTGACCTGATGGAGGCCGATCCTTCAAAGCTTATCCACAGGAACGCTTTCAACGTCTCTGCAATGAGCTTCGATCCTGAGATCATTGCTGCAGAGATAAAGAAGCACATTCCGGGCTTCGTGATGAACTACGATGTCGACCCGATGAAACAGAAGATTGCCAACTCATGGCCGAACAGCATGGATGATACAGCTGCACGCCAGGAGTGGGGCTGGGATCCGAAGTTCAACCTCGAGTCGATGACCATCGATATGCTGAAGGTGATTACCGAGAAGCACAATAAGGGTCTCATCTGATTTTTCATGATTCACTATATTCAGCAGGGGGCCTTCCACAGGGAGGGCCTCCTTTTTATTTTGTATCTTTGTCACCATCATCCAAACCCTTATTCTGACAATGACCAACAGCAACATCAGGGTGCGTTTTGCACCCAGTCCGACCGGCCCGCTTCACATCGGCGGCGTACGAACCGCCCTCTGTAACTTCCTCATTGCACGAAAACACGGGGGAACCTTCATACTGCGAATCGAAGATACCGATCAGGGCAGGCTTGTTGAGGGAGCCGAGGAGTACATAATGGAGTCTCTGAAATGGTGCGGAATAGAGGTTGACGAAGGTGTGCGTGAAGGAGGCAAATCGGGGCCATACAGGCAGAGTGACCGCAAGGAGATATACCGTGAGTATGCCGATTTCCTGGTTGAGCACGGCAAAGCATACTTTGCTTTCGACACACCCGAAGAGCTTGAAAGCCTGAGGCTTGATCATGAGAAGAGAGGTGACACCTTCCTTTACAATGCCGCAGTAAGAGGTTCACTGGCAAACTCGCTGACAATGTCTGAGGCTGGGTGGAAGAGCAGAATTGCCTCAGGCGACCCGTATGTGATCAGGTACATGATGCCTGAGAATGAAGATATTTCCTTCACTGACATAATACGTGGCGACATTGTTGTCAACTCAGGCACTCTCGACGACAAGGTGCTTTTCAAGTCTGACGGCATGCCGACCTATCACCTTGCCAACATCGTCGACGATCACCTTATGGCGATAACCCATGTTATAAGGGGTGAGGAGTGGCTTCCGTCGCTGCCGCTGCATATAATGCTTTACCGCTCGTTCGGATGGCAGTCGCCGGCTTTTGCGCATCTGCCGCTGCTGCTGAAACCGACAGGCAAGGGAAAGCTCAGCAAGCGCGACGGCGACAAGATGGGATTTCCCGTTTTCCCGCTTTACTGGAACCAGGGGGAGACAGCAAGGGGGTATCGTGAAGATGGTTATTTCCCCGAAGCTTTTGTAAACATGCTTGCCCTTCTGGGCTGGAACCCGGGATCGGAAAAGGAGATATTCTCGATGGATGAGCTTATAGAGTTCTTCTCGCTGGAGAGGGTGGGTCGCTCGGGTTCGCGTTTCGACCCTGAAAAGGCCAGATGGTTTAACCGCCAGTACATGCTCATGAAGAGCGATGAGGAGCTGGCACCGCTGTTCGGGGCCGAGATACGCGCCAGGGGCTTCGACGCGCCGCCCGATAAGATAATGAGGCTTACCGGTATGGTAAGGGAGAGAGCCGACTTTGTGAAGGAGATGTGGGAGCAGGCAGATTTCTTTTTTATTGCGCCTTCAGAGTATGATGCCGGCGTGGTAGCAAAGAGATGGACTGCCGAATCTCACCTGCAGGTGCAGGAGTTGATAGCACTGCTGGAAGGTGTGGATGATTTCAGTTCGGCAAATACCGAAGGAGTTGTAAAGGCATGGATAGCTGAGAAAGGCTATAATACCGGGGCAATTCTCAACATTTTCCGTCTGCTGGTGGTTGGAGCATCGCGCGGACCACATCTCTTCGACATCACTGACTGGCTGGGAAGGGAGGAGACCCTGAAGAGGTTAAGGTCAGGATTACAGAGACTTACTGAATGACATATGCCAGTACCGCAATCCGGTGACCTTGTCAACCTGCACACCCACGATTCGGTTCGCACCCGGGGGGTGTTTGCGGTTGAAAACCTGATGATGCACGAGGGCAGGTCGCCCGATGATGCGTCTGACGCCTTCTCGGTTGGCATTCACCCCTGGTTCCTTCAGAGGGAACAGATCGCGGAGCATATAGCTCGGTTAACACAACTACTTACAGATGATCGTGTTGTTGCGGTTGGTGAGGCCGGATATGACCGGCGCCGTGGTGCAGATGAAGGTTTGCAGCGTGAAGTTTTTGAGACCCAGGCGAAACTTGCAGAAGAGATGGGAAAGCCGCTGGTGATACACTGTGTGAAGGGATGGGATGAACTTTGGGCCTCGAAGCGCAGGTTGAAGCCGCAGATGCCCTGGATAATTCATGGATTTACCGGAGGGATTGACCAGGCAAGGCAGCTTGTGGCTGGAGATATGTACCTTTCACTGTGGGTAAAGTCAGTGCTTGGAGGGGCGCTTGATCAGGTACTTGCCGGCATACCGCAGGAGCGGATTTTTCTCGAGACCGATGGTTTTGAGATTGACCTGGCACAGGTTTATGATAAGGCAGCCATGGTGATGAATATCCGGGTTGACCTGCTTGCTGACACTATAAGGAATAACTACCTCTCTCTGTTTGTCTAATATTGTGTTCGGCTGATCCCGCATGCGTTAATGATTTGTTAAAAGGGTAAAGCGGGGCTTGCTGAAGAACAATAGCTGATGCTTTATTGTTAAGTTTGCCGGAAGGGTTTTATGAAATGCAGCTCTTTCAGTCAGTAGTTAATTAGTACAACATATTTTTATCAGAATGCTAAAATTCAACGATGTTGTCATCGGAATGAAACCCCTGGTTGATGGTTATTTCATGAAGAGTGGCAACTGGGGCAGCGAATACACATTTTCCAACCTTTTTATCTGGCGCAAGAACAACCATACGGCAATCGCAGAGAAGGATGGATTTCTTTTTGCGAGATACAGGATACGGGACAAATACTATTTCCTGATGCCTGTGGCAGGCCACGAGGGGGCTGATACGGCAAAAGCCGTCGAGAGCCTGATTGAATATTCAGGAAGCCTGGGCTGTGACCTTGTCATTACCGGAATAGGAAAGGAGGGTACTGAAAGACTTGAATCCCTGTTTCCGGGCAGGTTTGAATTCAGGGCGAAACCTGAGTGGTTTGACTATATCTACAATGCAGACGACCTAATAAACCTCAGGGGTACAAAATACCAGGCCAAGCGAAACCATATCAACAAGTTTGAATACTGGAATGGCAGGGAGACCTTTGAGGAGATGAATGCCGGTAATATCCCTTACTGCCTTGAGACCTACGAGAAGTGGCTTACCGAGCATTCACATCTTGACCTTAAGGCAGAGAGTTCAGCAGTGCATGAGGCTCTGAATAATTTTGAACAGCTTGGGCTGAAGGGAGGACTCAACAGGTTCAACGGCAAGGTATGTGCATTCACCCTGGGAGCAGAAGTCAACAGCGATGTTTTCGTGATTCACATAGAGAAGGGACTGACCGACTGTGTCGGGGTATATGCTGTGATAAACAGGGACTTCGCCAGGCACACCTGCCAGTCATATAAGTATATCAACAGGGAGGAGGATATGGGAATAGAAGGACTTCGGAAGGCAAAACGATCATACTATCCTGCCATGCTGCTCGAGAAATATGTGGCTGAACTAAAGAACAGGTAGAATGATCGATCACCCGCGCCATGAAGATGAGGCTGAACTCAGAAGTATCTGGAAGGAGGTCTTCAATGACACAGATGAATTCATCGGCAGTTTCTTCGGGAGACGGTATTCGGCAGATACAACCCTGGTATACAGGGAGGGCGGACGGATAGCCTCCATGATCTTTTTTCCGCACTATGACTTCAGGATTGGTGATGATATCTATGGTACGGGCTATATCTGCGGTGCTGCCACACTGCCGCAATACAGAAACCGCGGACTGATGGGCCTGATGATAGAGGCTTCGCATGATGCAATGAGAGCAGGGGGCAAAAGCTTTTCAACCCTTATACCGGCATCAGACACCCTTTATGAATACTATCGCAGGTTTGGTTACCGTGAAAAGTTTTTCCGTAAGAGGTTTACAATTCGAAGGGAGGATATTGCAGCCGGGGCCTCTTTTTCACTTCACCCTGTGAATGATTATGGAGCCCTTTACAGGCTGTATGCCTCCGGGGTCAGAAACCTTCCTGCTGCCGTGATTCACACTGATGAAGGTTACAGAATTGTAGCCGATGAATTCTTAATGTCTGGCGGGCATATTCTGGTCAGTGATGACCAGAGACTATACTGCTTTGTAAGAATTGCAGGCGATGCAGTTTCCATAAGAGAGTTGTTCGGAGAGTCGGTTACAGGTAACAGCTACACTGAGACGGCATCTGCACTTCTTGACTACTTTCCTGATATCAGTAATGTTCATGTTGAATCACCTGTTGACTCAAAACTGCCTGATGCTGAATGCTTCAGGACAGGCATGGCCAGAGGGCTTTCCCCTGAAGATGAGTCTTTGCTGGAACATGTTACTGGTGCATATATGAAATTCATGCTTGAAGATTGACTAAATTTACACGCCATGTTAAAGACAAAAGTATTACTTATTGTGTTGATCCTTAGCCAGATAGATGGGCCGGGGACCTTCGGACAGGCATTGAAGAATGACCCTGAGCTTGATGCAAGGATCAGGAAGTTTCTTGAGGATTCAAGGGGTACCTGGTACGATATGAATATTCCGTATGCTGACGGGCAGAAGATGTTTGACATAATTGTTG
Organism: uncultured Rikenellaceae bacterium; assembly: GCA_964446435.1. Classification (GTDB taxonomy): domain Bacteria; phylum Bacteroidota; class Bacteroidia; order Bacteroidales; family VadinHA17; genus SLNP01. The sequence continues at coordinate 9,890 of CAYUOS010000077.1, forward strand.
AGAATGGCTATACAAGTGCTCTGGAAATCGGTACTTCAACCGGCCTTTCTGGAATATGGATTGCCTGGGCACTCAGCAAGACAGGGGGCAAGCTTATCACTGTTGAGATTGACAGGGGCCGCCATCAGCGTGCAGTTGAGAATTTCAAAAGGGCCGGTCTTTCAGATTATATTGACGCCCGCCTTGCCAATGCACACGATCTGGTTCCACAGTTGAAGGGCCCGTTTGACTTCGTCTTCAGTGATGCTGACAAGGACTGGTACGAGAACTATTTCAGGGCGGTAGACCCCAACCTGAAGGTTGGAGGGTGCTATGTGACCCACAATATTTCGGAAGGGAGTTATAACCGTGGACAGAACACAAGCTACCTGAGATACCTGAGAAGCCTGCCGAACTATGAGACCACAGTATTCTCAGGAGGTGGCGGTATGTCGATCAGTTATAAGAGAAGCAGGTAGGAGTTACAATTGTTACTAATTTGTTATTGGATAATTAATAATGGAAGAGAACAAACTTGAGAGGAAGCTGGGGCTTTTCCCCGCTACAAACATAGTTGTGGCCAATATGATTGGCGCGGGTGTCTTTACCACAGCCGGACTGTTACTGGAAGGTCTTGGCAGTCCGGGAATGATGCTGATGCTATGGTTTATCGGGGGGCTTATTGCACTTTGTGGTGCTATGTCGTATGGTGAACTTGGCATTGCCATGCCCGGAGCAGGTGGGGAGTATCTCTTCCTTTCACGGCTCTACAATCCGCTGGCCGGTTTTCTTAGCGGATGGGTATCGTTTATTGTCGGTTTTTCTGCTCCCATTGCTGCCTCAGCGATGGGGTTCAGTGAATACATGTTAAAGGCGTTTCCTTCGCTGGGAGCTATAGCGGGTGAGGGAGCGCTCCTTTCTCCCGGGTGGATTAGCAAGATTATGTCAGTAGCTGTTATACTTGTCTTTACCACAATTCATTACCGCGGAATAAAGACAGGCGCCAGGGTTCAGAATATACTGACTATCATAAAAATCGGAACAATGGTTGTGCTGATTGCAGCCGGTTTTGCGACAGGAAAGGGCGACACCTCACACTTCGCCTGGACTACGGGGGAGCTTAATGGTTTTCCGGGGATGAAGACGATGGGTCTTTCGCTGATGTGGATAATGTTCGCATACAGTGGATGGAATGCCGCCACCTACGTTGGCTCAGAGATCAGGAACCCGGCCCGTACTCTCCCCGGCTCGCTGCTATGGGGTACCCTTATAGTTATGGTTCTCTATCTGGGTGTAAACGCACTGTTTGTTTACAGTATACATCCCGAAGACATGAAGGGGGTTATAGCTGTTGGTGCTCTATCGACGGTAAGGCTTTTCGGGCAGAATGCAGGAACACTATTCGCCCTGTTGATTGCATTTGCTCTATTCTCGTCGTTAAGCGCATTTATAATAATCGGGCCCAGGGTCTACTACTCGATGGCCCGCGATGGTCTCTTCTTCAAGGCGGTATCTAAAGTGCATCCGCGTTTTCACGTGCCTTCCAACTCCATACTGCTACAGAGTGGAATAGCAATACTGTTCGTCCTTTCTGGTACTTTCGACCAGATACTTACCTACCTGGGGTTCTCTCTCGGAATATTTCCGCTTCTGGCTGTAGCAGGGGTTTTCCTGCAACGCAGAAGGAATCCTGATGCGGTTCGCCTGCCCGGTTTTCCGGTTCCTCAGATCATTTACCTGCTTGCAGGCCTGATGATACTGGTGCTTTCATACCTTGAAAGGCCCATGGAGTCATCTATTGCCCTCATTACAGTATTGGCAGGGGTTCCGGCATACTATATCTTCAAGCGCTCCATTCGAAAGGAATAGTATTTTCTATCTGTTACAGCTATCTTTGCCTTGGTATGAACAAGGTGCAGGATGAATGGTACAGCCGTACCGAACTGTCTGTTGGCAGCGAGGCTCTCAACAGGCTTAAAAGCTCTTCAGTGCTTGTCGCAGGTATAGGCGGGGTTGGCGGTTATGCCGCCGAGATGCTGGTACGTGCGGGTATCGGGTCTGTAACCATTGCTGATGGCGACAGGGTACAAAGATCAAACCGTAACCGCCAGTTGCTGGCACTCTGCAGCACCGAGGGCCGGTTGAAGACAGAGGTGATGGGAGAGCGGCTTCTCGATATAAATCCTGACCTTAACCTTAAGGTGATACCGGAGTTTCTTCGTGATGAGAGGATGATTGAGGTAATTGAAGCAGACTACGACTATGTGGTTGACGCTATTGACACCCTTTCACCGAAGGTATTTCTGATTTATCACACCCTTGGCCGGGGTATGAAACTGGTAAGTTCAATGGGTGCAGGAGGCAGATTCGATCCGGCACGGATTCAGATAACCGACATATCTGAGAGTTGGGGCTGTAACCTGGCCCGTGTTGTGAGGAAAAGACTTCACAGACTTGGAATCAGCAAAGGATTCAAGGTAGTCTGGTCACCTGAGCCGGTCGCAAAGGAACAGGTAGTTAAGGTCACAGGGGAAAGGAACAAGGCTTCCGCTGTCGGAACCATATCCTATATGCCCGCGGCTTTCGGTATTGCAGCCGCTTCGGTGGTTATCAGGGATCTTGCAGGAATTGGTCAATAAAACCAACACTATTCTCATCTCTGTTTCGTAACTTTATTCCGGAAAAGCCATTTTCGGGAATTAAAACGCATTTATATACTGAACAGCAACTTATTAATAAGGTTATGACTAAAAAAATGTATTTGTTGATTGTGATTGCAATGGCCCTTGTTGCCATTCTCTTATTGTGGCCCGGAAAGAGCGCAGGAGGTGATGCCAGCCTTACGGCTGCCCTTGACTCAGTATTTGCCGAAATGAAAGCCGACGAACCCGGAGGCAGCTTCCTGGTAATGAAGGATGGCAGGATTCTCTGGTCGGGATCATATGGCCTGGCCAACATAGAAACGGGAAAGCAATTCACATCAAAAACAGTTGCCAACATTGGCTCAATATCAAAGACCGTTGTGGCTTATGGTATTCTGATACTCAACCAACAGGGGAAGCTCTCTCTCGACGACAAGATTATCAGGTACTTTCCTGATTTCAAAAACCGTGAGATTGCAGAGAAGGTACGGATTATACATTTGCTGACACATACATCAGGAATTCCGGACAGCCGGAACGTGAGTGCCAACCGTGAGTTTTTTCTCACTGCCGACGATGAACAGAACTTTGCCCCCCTGAAGCTGACTGACTCACTCAATTTCGAACCTGGTAGCAATTGGCAGTATTCAAATCCGGCATACAACGGGCTGGCTCTGATTATTGAGCAGGTAACAGGAATGAAGTGGCATGATTTCATCAGCGAGAATATCCTCAAACCTGCCGGCATGAAAACCAGCACCATTACTGACGGAAGCTGGCCTGACAGGGGTGTGGCACACGGGTATCGTGTTGTTAACGGTGCCTGGGAAGAGTACGACTACGGTGAATACCCGACTTTCAATGCAGCCGGCAACGGTGGGGTATGGAGTTCTGTTGAAGAGCTCGTGAAGTATACTGAGGCGATGAACGACTGCAAATTCATTGACTGTGGCACAATAGCACTTTCAAAAAGGGTATGGGAGTTTCCTAACTGGAAAGCAGGGGAACCTTCAACCCAGGGGGTCAGCTGGGTAGTGACCGGTGCTGACGATCCGGGCAGTAGCCCATGCATTGAACATACCGGATCGCAGGGTGGGTTCAGGGCGCATCTTATGATGTACCCCGAAGAGGATATCATTGTAGCCTGGATAACCAATAACAGCCAGACCTACTCAGATCAGATCAGGAAGGTGCTTGCTGAACACGGGTATATAAAAGACGTGAGAATCAGCGACTTTGAAGATTAACTGATTCCCGGTACCCATACCCGGTACCCGGTACCCGGCACCCGATACCCTTATTTAGCCTTCTTCAGAAACGGCACCCCCTTAACCATCCAGCCGGGGGCCGGTTTGCCCTTCAGGTAGTGATCGTAGAACTGCTCCATACGTGTCTGGAAGTCGACCTGGTTTTCCCATTTTGCCAGGTGGTGATCCTCGCCGGGATATGACAGCAGGATTACATTCTTGCTGTTGAACCGCAGGGCGTTGTAAAACTCAATTGCCTGCAGCCACTCAACCGAACCATCATCGACACCATGCAGCAAAAGCAACGGGGTATTCATGTTTCGTGCATGATACACCGCCGACTGGCCAACATAGAGTTCAAAATCGTCATACGGATTGGTGCCGAACCTGCCCTGACCGTAGTGGTTATAGCGATGCTGGTTGGTACCTGATGATTTCCAGAGCTGGTTGAAGTCACTTACCAGGTTTGAGGCACCTGCCCCTAAAACCGCTGCAGCAAACATATCTGAATGAGTCACAATGTAATTGCCTCCCTGTCCGCTGAAACTGTGACCGTGAACCCCCAGCCTCTTCATGTCGACATAACCAAGTTCGTTCACCTTGTTGACAGCCGCTTCGACGCACTCAAGCATGTCAGAGTGGGTGGTGCGTGTCCTGAAGTGAATGTCGGGCAGCAGAACCAGGTAGCCGTTGCTGGCATACTTCGGGAACATCGGCGTGTCGCGGTAGATAACCCTTGACCACCTGTTCTGGTTCTGTGAGTTCTTTTCATAGAAGTCAACCAGCATTGGCAACTTGTCTCCTGACTTATAAGTGTCAGGAACCATAAGAACTCCCTGAAGCCTCTCTCCATCCTTATTGGTATAGTCAATCAGAACATTGTTGTACCAGATGAACTCATCGATCAGCGGGTTTGCATCTGTCACCTTCTGTCTCGAGGCGAACTTCATGTCGGCAACGTAATAATCGGGGTACTCCCTCGGTGATTCAATGGTAAGAAAGAACTTCTCAGCCTGTTTGGCCTTTGAAGGTGAGCCGAAATGCCTGTCTTCATATATCAGGGAGGTCAGCCTTCCCTTCTCCAGCAATGAGAATCCGGCCTTCTTCGTCCACTGACCGTACGCTGTCAGGTAAACTGGTTTTGCCAGGTCAATGAATCTCTCCTCTGCATCGGTGCGAAGGTATCTGAACCTTATGTCGCTGGCATCGCCGGAACCATTGGTAATGTTCCGCCCGGGCTTGCCA
>CAYUOS010000078.1:0-14748 GCA_964446435.1 uncultured Rikenellaceae bacterium
CCACCCCTCGACCTCAACAGGGAACTGATGGAGAGATATAGGGGGAGGTATTGATTTCAGGTTTCAGGTTTACTTCCTTCGGTCGTGAACTCGACCGGCAGTCGCTGGTCTCGGTTCATGTATCAGGTATCAGTTAACCACTAATAAACCCTGTATCCTGCAAAGGTGCCGGTGCCGGTCTCTGATGCAAGTCCTGTATAAATCATCATATTTACGACATCTCCCGCATTAAGTTTCATTGTTACGGACCTTACAAGGACCTCTGCTCCTCCCGCAACCTCAACAGCTATCTTTTCATACAGACTTGAGTTCAGGAACAAGCTTATATTTCTGGCTCCTCCACTTCCGTCTGCCTTGTATGTTAGGTTGAAAGTGTAGATCCCCTTAATAGGGGCTGTAAAGTCTCCGGTCGATGAATTAAAATGATTGCCATCATTGAAATCCATGAATGAGGGTATAAACTTGATGTTCTGAAGTTGGGGAGCCGAAACTGAGACGTCCCGCCTCGCCCTGAATGCCACCATGTTGCTGGCAAAGTCGATGCTGTGCTGTGTTCCGCCTTCGGTGATGCGGAGTTCGGAGCCTACAAGCTGCATTGAGGTTATAAGCTCATTGGTGGGATCGGAATCGGCATCGTTCTTCAGTGTTGAGAGATCGATGGAATTGCCTCCCGAGATTGAAAGCTGACTGGTTGCCGGATTGAAGTTCAGAACCCGCGAAAGGTCTATCTGAAACGAGGAGTTGGTTAATCCGAGCACCCTTGTTACCGGGTTCCAGGTAAGGGTCTGGTTGTCGGTATTGTCGAGGTACTTTGAAAGGTCTATTTCAGTAGCTTCATTGTTTCTGGTTATCTTCAGGATGTTGCCGGTAAGCCTGAGGTCCTGCACATAAGGCGACAGGATCACCGAATTGCCCTTGGTGATGAAGAGTGAATCACCCTTCAGGAAAAGCGTCTGAAGCTCGTTTGTGGGATCGTTGTCGGCATCGTTTATAAGGGCACTTAGATTTACTGTGTTGCCGGGTTCTCCTGATATGGTAAGGTTTACACCATCGAATGAAAGCTGCTGCTTGTCTGATGCAGGATCGCCCTTCGGTCCGGGAGGCCCCTGCGGACCGGGTTCGAGTGATTTGCCGGCATAGAGGGCGTAAGGCACAGAAAGCAAGGGCATGGTTCCCATGTCGAGGAAATCATTGAAGAATTTTATCTCCACCTTAAGATAATGTGGAGCTGTACTCCATTCAACCTGTGAAAGCTCTCCCGCAGTTCCGCCAAGAGGAACACCAGAGCCGATTACCAGTGAAAAAACACCATATTTGGTTGTTTTTACACCCTGATGCAACTCCTGGTATGCAATTGCCCCCAGTGGTGTTCCGGTGATAATCGTGAACTTGACGTCGATAGACCTGTCGCTCAGCTCCTTGCCGGTATTGTCGCGGGCCACTGCCTGGTAGTGCATTCCATAAGGCACAGTCTGTCCCAACAGGCCGGTAACAGCGGCGGCTATTGCCATCCCTGTCATTATCATCTTCAGAGAGATCCTGTTCATTGTATTTACCCCCTATTAAATTAAAGTAATCTTGAATGTACGGTCAATCTTCCCCTCCGTACATCGTACCCTGACAAAATATAGACCCCTTACAAATTGCCTTACCGGCATGGTATGCACATACCAGTAAGAATCACTGAAAAAAAGATTCTGTTTATGAACCAGCTTGCCCGATATGTCAAGAAGCGAGATGGTATATTCCCTTTCATGGTCACCATACAGCTCAATATTGAGAATATCGGTGGCAGGCACGGGATAAACCTTAACACCGGTTCCCTGCGGCTGGTCGATTGGTATCAGTTTTATTCGTGGTTGCTGAAAACCCTGGGTGAGATCGTTACGTTCGGTTGAAAGTATAACAACCACGTTCTCACCAATGGTCTGCGACAGATGCGAGGATGCAGATATGCCGATCCCTGCTGCCGGCACCAGGACCTGGTGCGAAAGATGCTGTGCCAGAGCCGTTCCGCCGAACAGCAAAAGCAACACTCCGAGAACTACTCCCCCTTTGTTCACAAAAAAATGTTAGCAGACAAATGTAAGCAATAATTTGAAATATCATAATTGAAGGCAGAAAAAGAGCAATTTTATCTAAATTTCCGACAAAAAAGTGTCACTAAAATCTTCATACTATAACAACCTCACCGAGGCCGGTGTCGACGAGGCCGGCCGCGGATGCCTCGCCGGGCCTGTGGTGGCGGCAGCGGTGATTCTGCCCGGGCGTTTTCGCCACAAGGTGCTTAATGACTCAAAGAAACTAACTGCGAAACAGAGGGCTGAGGTTAGGGAAGATATAATCAGGAGGGCAGTTGCGTGGCACGTGTCGTTTGTACCTGAAACGGTAATCGACGAACTGAACATCCTTCGGGCCACCTGGAAGGCAATGCACGATGCCATCTCAAACCTCCATCCGCGTCCGGGTTTTGTAATCGTCGACGGTAACCGGTTCCTGCAATATGAAAAAATTCCGTTCGCAACCATAGTCGGGGGCGACGGACTTTACTTTTCGATTGCCGCGGCCTCGGTGCTGGCAAAGACAGCCCGCGACGAGTACATGGCTGAAATCCACAACGAATTCCCGCAATATGGCTGGAACCGGAACATGGGTTACCCTACGGCAGAACACCGCAGAGCGATAGAGAGTTACGGCATTACCCCGTACCACAGGCGCAGCTTCAGCCTTCTCGACAGGCAGCTTTCAATTGAATTTTGACGCTGCACCCAATCAATGTGACCTAAAAACAGTTAAGAGAATATTTTCTATATTTGGCGTTCCAACGATTCAAAACAAGTTAAACCAAAATCAATAAAATGAAAAGATTAATTAGTCTGTTGATTATTACCGTACTGAGCCTGGGCTATACAGCAAGGGCTGACGAAGGAATGTGGCTGCTGCCGCTTCTCGAGAAACTCAATATCGGCAAAATGACCGAACTCGGTCTCAAACTCTCAGCCGAAGATATCTACAGCATCAACCAGCCCAGCATCAAGGATGCGATCGTCATTTTCGGCGGAGGCTGTACAGGCGAGATCGTCTCTTCAAAAGGACTGCTGATGACAAACCATCATTGCGGATACGGACAGATTCAGGCTCACAGTACCGTTGAAAACGACTACCTGAAGAACGGCTTCTGGGCAATGTCAATGGCTGAAGAGCTGCCCAACCCGAGACTCTCGGCAACATTCCTGGTACGCATTGAGGATGTTACAGCCAGGGTACTTGCAAACGTCAGAGACGGAATGAGCGAAGCCGAAAGGACCGCAGCCATCTCCGCAGCGGTTCAGCAGATTACCGCCGAAGCAGTGAAGGGAACCCACTACAGGGCAAGCGTCTCTGCATTCTACGGCGGAAATGACTTCTACCTCGCTGTAACTGAAGTGTTCACAGACGTGAGACTTGTTGGAGCCCCCCCGTCATATATAGGAAAATACGGACACGATACCGACAACTGGGAGTGGCCACGCCACACTGGTGACTTTGCCATCTTCAGGGTCTATATGGGTCCCGATGGCAAGCCTGCTCCCTACTCAGCCCAGAATATACCACTTAAGCCAAAACACTATCTTCCTGTCTCAGTTGCAGGTGTAAAGGAGGGTGACTTTGCTATGATACTGGGTTACCCCGGTTCCACCACCAGGTATATGACCTCCTTTGAGATTGACGAGGTGCTTTCGATTACTCATCCGAACAGGATCAAGATCCGTGGCATAAGGCAGGATATCCTCATGGCTGACATGATGGCCGACCCGAAGGTCAATATTCAGTACGCATCGAAATACTCCGGCTCATCAAACTACTGGAAGAACTCGATCGGTATGAAAGCCGGCCTTGAAAGGCTTAATGTAAAGGGCGACAAGGAGAAGATTGAAAGGGAGTTCAATGCATGGATCAGCGCAAATCCGGCTGCAAGGAAGAAGTACGGTGAGGCCCTGAACCTTATCAGGACATCGGTACAGGGAAGGGCTGATTACCTGAATGCATCGCAGTATTCGGCAGAGTGTCTCCGCACCGGCAGCGAGCTTATCAGTTTTGCCGGAAATGCAGGCAGGCTGATAACGGCACTGCAGTCAGGCGACAACCAGAATATTCAAAAAACCATTGAGAGCTTCAGGGCAACCGCTGAAAGTTTCTACAAGGACTACAATCCCCCTACCGACCAGAAGTCAATCAAGGCGATGATAAAACTCTTTATGAGTGATGTGCCGGCAAAGTTCCACCCTGACTTCTTTACGGTTATCAACACAAAATTCAAGGGCAATGTTGACCGCTATGTTGACGACATGTTTGCCAGGTCGGTATTCGCCAGCGAAGCGAAGCTGAATGCATTCCTTGCAAAGCCATCGCTGAAGGTGCTCGAAAAAGACCCGGCATATCTTGCATCAGTGTCAGTCAATAATCTGAATGCCGAACTTTCAAGGAATTCAAACCAGTATGCCAATGACCTTAACGTTGGCCGGAGGCTGTGGGTGGCCGCCCTCAGGGAGATGTCACCTGAACGTACCCTCTACCCCGATGCAAACTTCAGCATGAGGCTTTCGTACGGCTCGGTTCTTGATTACGAACCACGCGATGCCGTCATCTACAAGCACTTTACCACCGAGAAGGGTGTACTGGAGAAGTACAAGCCGGGAGACTATGAGTTCGACCTGACACAGAAATTCATCGACCTTATGAACAGCAGGAACTTTGGACGTTATGCCGCTCCTGAAGGGTACCTGCCAATCAACTTCCTTACAAACAACGACATTACCGGGGGCAACTCCGGCAGTCCTGTCATCAACGCAAAAGGCGAGCTTATCGGCCTTGCTTTCGATGGCAACTGGGAGGCAATGAGCGGAGATGTACAGTTCGAGCCCGATCTTCAGAGATGTATCAATGTCGATATTCGCTATGTGTTATGGGTTATTGATATCTACGCCGGTGCGAAGCACCTGATAGAGGAGATGACCATAGTAAAATGATATGATGTTCATATGAATGAAAAGCCCTGCCGGCAAGCGGCAGGGTTTTTTATTCTTTCATGCCGATGGTATGCTATTCAGGCAATGCCGCGTTTCAACCCCGTTTTTGCTTACCTTTGCAGGAGTTTAAAAAGGACCTCTTTATGCATCTGAACTTCATTGAGATACTCGCAACCTTCATGGTTCTCTTCGCCATAATAGATATTCCTGGTTCGATACCTATAATTCTTTCAATCAAGGAGAAGACTGGTGATTTGAAACCGATGAAGACAACCCTGGTGGCACTGGCCATCTTCCTGATATTCCTTTTCACCGGAGACACCCTGCTGGGCCTGTTCGGCGTAGATGTCTCATCATTTGCAATAGCAGGTTCGTTCGTGATTCTGCTAATCGGAATTGAGATGGTTCTGGGCATAGAGCTTTTCAAACATGAATCGGCAGGAGGCGGGTCAGTTGTTCCGATAGCTTTTCCCCTTATCGCAGGGGCAGGGTCAATAACCACAATCATTTCGCTTAAGGCAGACTACCATACCATCAACATATTTGCAGGTCTGGTTGCAAATATGATTATAGTCTACTTCGTACTTAGACTCACCTCTTTCTTCGAAAGGCTCTTCGGGCCTGCCGGCCTTCACATACTCAAGAAGATTTTCGGGGTAATACTACTCGCGATAGCCATAAGACTCTTTTTGAACAACACCGGAATAGTACTGCCCAATGCCAGGTGAAATAACAATATACACCGACGGAGCAGCCAGAGGCAACCCGGGGCCCGGTGGATATGGGGTGTTGCTTAAGGCTGGTAAGCACTACCGTGAGAAGTCGGGTGGTTATTCCCTGACAACCAACAACAGGATGGAACTACTGGCCGTTATTATCGGACTTGAATCACTGAAGATACCCGGCAGCAAGGTCACCGTCTACACAGATTCGAGGTACGTGGCCGATGCCGTCAACCAGCGATGGGTATTCAACTGGGAGGCTAAAGGGTTCAGAAAGAAGAAGAATCCCGATCTCTGGCGTAGATTTCTTGAGGTCTACAGAAAACACGATGTGCGGTTTGTATGGATAAAAGGCCACTCCGATATTCCTGAGAATGAGAGGTGTGACAGGCTGGCTGTTGAAGCTTCCCTGCAACCCGGCCTGCCTGACGATGAGGGATACAGTAACGACCCGGGGGCATCACTGTTCGACGATGCAGGAGAATAATTTGGTTTTCTGACATTATTGTCTCAAATTTGGGTCTGAAAACCGCGCCGATGGAAAAACTATTTATTCCCGGAACCGCCTTAAAACCCGAGATAATTCTCGATCCGGTAAACTGGAAACTATCCGTTTCAGGCACTTCAGCCCCCGAGGATGTAAGAAGCCTCTACTATCCGGTAATAGAATGGGTTACAGAGATGGTAAATACCCTTATTGAAAATCCGGCTGCTGCAGGACTTTCAGGCGTGGTTATGACCTTCGACCTGATGTATTTCAACTCCTCCTCAGGCAAGTTTTTTCATGACATTTTTCTGGAGCTGGCCAGGCTTAGGGATGCTGGTTGCAAGGTTGAAGTAAGGTGGCTCTATGAGGATGATGATCAGGATATGCTTGAAGCCGGACAGGATATGGCAATTCTGGCTGAACTCGAATTCACATATATTGAAAAATAGAGTTTCTGATGCGGGGCCAGCCTGAACTCTACACCCTTCTCGACTCTCTTGGAATCAGTTACGAATACCACGAACACCCTCCGGTTCCAACAATTGAGGCAGCCCTGACACACTGGAAGGATCTCCACTCAGGACGTTGCAAGAATATCTTTTTCCGAAACCACAAGGGTAACAGACACTACCTGGTAATTCTCGAACATCGCCGGCAACTGAATATACATGACCTGGAGAAAAGGCTGAAGCAGGGCAAGCTAACCTTTGCCTCTGACGAAAGACTAAAGAAGTGGCTTGGCCTGGAACCGGGTTCAGTATCCCCCTTCGGGCTGATAAACGATAAAAGCCACCAGGTGCATCTGTTTATCGATAAATATCTTCTGGGGTTCGAAAGACTTGCATTCCATCCGAACGTGAACACAGCATCGCTGGTCATCTCCACGAACGACTTTATAAGGTTCCTCGATGCCTGTGGAAACGGTTATGAATTCCTCGAACTCTATGACTGAATAAAGGACACTCTGCTCCTTTATTTCAATAACAATACTCCCTGGAATTTTTTTTCTGCCGCACTACCGTCTGATTATCTGTGTCTTACCAGGGGTCGTTCTGAGTAGTTATCAACTCATGCTGCAACGTTTCATGCAACATTGCGTCATTTGGATTGAAAACAGCAAAAACCATGAGAAGACTTTCAACACTTTTACTGATTACTGCACTTGTGACATCCAATGCTTTCGGACAGGAAACAGCAAAGAGAACCTATCGTGCAGTACGTGTTGAGCAACCCCCACTAATCGATGGAGTTCTCAATGATGAAACCTGGACGGTTGGTGAGTGGCAGGGTGAGTTCACACAGTTCGAACCCAATGAAGGAAAGAAGCCCAGCCAGCCAACTGAATTCAAGATCCTTTATGACGACAACTACATTTATGTCGCCATAAAGGCTTTTGACTCCTCACCTGACAGCATAGTTGACAGGATGACGCGACGTGATAATCTCGACGGCGACAATGTCGGTATTATCTTCGACAGCTACTACGACCTTAGAACAGGCTTCGCATTCTTCGTCAGCTCGGCCGGTGTCAAGACAGACATGATTTTTACAAATGATGGCCAATCTGAAGACCCTACCTGGGATCCAATCTGGTTTGTAAGAACCGCAAGGTTCGATGGAGGATGGGCGGCTGAAATGAAAATTCCACTTAGCCAGATGAGGTTCCAGGCCGAATCATCAGACTCCTGGGGACTCGAGGTTGCCAGACAGATCTATCGTCATCGCGAAATGAGTTTCTGGCAGCCTATACCGAGAAATGCGCCGGGATTAATTCACATGATGGGTCTGCTCGAGGGTCTGGGAGAGCTGAGACCAAGAAAGCAGGCAGATATAACTCCCTATACGGTAGGCAGCTATGAGAGGTATCAGGGCCAGCCGGGTAATCCATTCTCAGGGGGAAGCGATTTCAGGGCAACGGCAGGAGTTGATGGTAAAATCGGAATCACAAATAATCTGACTCTTGATTTCACCGTCCTTCCTGACTTCGGACAGGTTGAGGCAGACCCTTCAGAGGTAAACCTTACTGCATTTGAGACCTTCTTCCAGGAGAGAAGACCTTTCTTCATTGAGGGAAGGAATATAACCAGCTTCAGGCTTGGAATCGGTGATGGTGACCTGGGTAATGATAACCTGTTCTACTCAAGAAGAATAGGACGTAGACCTCAGCTATCTCCCTCTCTTGAGGATGGTGAGTATTCATCAATCCCCAGACAGTCAAGGATACTGGGCGCTGTAAAGCTTACAGGCAAAACAGCCGGTGGGCTTTCAGTGGGCATTGTTGAAGCAATAACGGCAGAGGAGAAGGCCGAGATCGACAATGAGGGAGAGAGAAGGTTCCAGACAGTTGAGCCATTGACGAACTATTTTGTTTCAAGGGTACAGAAGGACTTCAACAAGGGTAATACAATGATTGGAGGTGTCTTTACAAATACCTGGAGGAACTTTGATGAGTCGGAAATTACCAGCATGCATAAAACTGCCAATACCGGGGGAATAGACTTTACCCAATTCTTCAGGGACAAGAACTGGACACTCTCGGCTACCGCTTCGTTAAGCCGCGTTGCCGGTCCTGAGCAGGCAATAGCCGCTACCCAAAGGTCATCGGTACACTACTACCAGCGGCCTGATGCAGATTATTTAACCTATGACCCGACCAGGACAAGCCTTTCAGGCCATGCAGGGAATGTTCAGTTTGGAAAGGTTGGCGGTAACTGGAACTTCATGTTTTTCAATACGTGGAAGTCGCCCGGGTTCGAATCAAACGATCTTGGCTATGTCCGAAGGTCAGACGAAATAGCCCAGGTATTCTGGTCAGGTTACTCTATCAATAAACCATTCAGCATTTTCAACAGGATCAGGTTCAATACAAACGTTTGGAACTTCTGGGACTTTGGTGGCAACTTCAATGGCACAGGAGGTAATTTCAATCTCTTCACCCAGTTCAAAAACATGTGGTCGACCAGTGTCGGCTACAACGTAAACCTCAACAATCAGGTAAGCAATACGCAGCTTCGGGGTGGTCCGGCTGTCAGGCTTCCCGGGTACAACAGCATCTGGTTTAATGTGAGCACCGACACCAGAAAGAAACTGACAATAAACTCATCTTTCACGTACAGGGAAGGAAATGAAGGGTATTCCTCGATGAGAAGTGCCGGAATTCTGTTTACATACAGACCGTTAAACACTCTTTCCATAAGGATCAATCCTTCTTACTCAGTATCAGGCAACCAGTTGCAGTACGTCACAAGGCAGTCATTCAGCGGAGACCCCAGGTACATAATGGCCTCTCTGAGCCAGAAGGTGCTGAGTCTTTCATTCAGGGTGAACTATAATATAACGCCTGATCTTTCGGTGCAGTACTGGGGTCAACCCTTCCTTGCAGCTGCTGACTTCAGGCAGTTTAAGATGATTACCGAACCGAAGGCTGACAACTACACAGACAGGTTCCATATATTCGATGATTCTCAGATAAGTTATAATTCCGACGAAAAGAGATATTATATTGATGAAAACAGGAACGGATCAACAGACTATCGGTTTAATGATCCAAACTTTAACTCCGATGCATTCTTGTCGAACCTTGTTGTCAGATGGGAGTTCTCTGCAGGATCTACAATATTCCTGGTATGGTCACAAAGCAGGGATTACTACATCAGGGAGGGCGAGCTGGATATCAGGAGCAATCTGAACGGCCTGTTCACCGACAGAAAGCCTTACGACGTATTCCTTATTAAGTTTTCATACAGATTTGGGTTAAGATAGCTGCCTGACAGGTCGGCTTGACAGCGGCGTGACGGTAACCAATACTGTCACGCCGCATATTTTTGCCGGAAAAAATATTTTTTGGTTACATTTGCCTGGCTAACAGCGACGTAAGTCGCAACAATGCTGATTGATATCATAAATTAAACCCCTATGCTGCATCAAAAACGAGGTGTTATTCGTCATTAATGCAATTGTTATCTTAACCCAAAAAATGACAATGAAAAGATCCCTCTCTCTTACTGTGGTGATAATCATCACAATATCAAGCCTTTTCGCTCAGAGCACCGAAAAAAACAGATATCAGGCTACCCGCATAACAAATCCGCCGCAGATTGACGGCATACTTGATGATGAAGCCTGGATAACCGGAGAGTGGACAGGGAATTTCTCCCAGTTCGAACCTTATAACGGAAGGCCTGCTTCGCAAAGAACAGAGTTCAAGATACTCTTCGATGAAAACAACATCTATGTTGGCATCAGGGCTTTCGACACAGCTCCTGACAGTATAGTAAGAAGGCTTACCAGGCGCGATGAGGTGGATGGAGACCTGGTGGGTGTTGGATTTGACAGCTATCATGATCTGCGAACAGGTTTTATATTCGGTGTCAGCGCAGGTGGTGTCAAGTTCGACATGATGATGACAAATAACGGTCAGAATGAGGACAATACATGGAATCCAAATTACTGGGCTAAAGCAACCGTGAATGAAGAGGGATGGGTCGCTGAAATGAAAATACCATTCAGCCAGCTCAGGTTTGAGAAGAATTCCGACGATGTATGGGGTCTTCAGGTTTACCGGCAGATTTACAGGCACAATGAAATGAGTTTCTGGGAACATATACCCAGAGATGCGCCCGGGATGATACATCTTTTCGGTGAAATAAGCGGATTCGAAAACATAAGGCCCAGGAAGATATTTGACATCACTCCTTATGGAGTGGCTTCACTCGAAAGGTATCAGGCTAAGCCCGGAAACCCTTTTGCAGCAGGACGAGACTACAGGCTGAACGGAGGTCTGGATGCCAAGATAGGCGTAACAAACAATCTCACACTCGACCTCACAGTTAACCCCGACTTCGGGCAGGTTGAGGCAGACCCGTCAGAGGTCAACCTGACTGCCTATGAAACATTTTTTGAAGAGAAAAGACCATTTTTTATAGAGGGAAAGAATATTACCGATTTCAACATCGGGTTGGGAGACGGAGGCATCGGCAACGACAACCTGTTCTATTCAAGGCGTATAGGCAGGCGACCACAGTGGAGCCCATACCTTACCAGCAACCAGTTTGCCGACATTCCAAGGGCTACAACAATTCTTACGGCAACCAAACTTACCGGTAAAACTCAAAACGGGTTGTCGGTAGGCTTCATAGAGACCGTTACCGCCGAAGAGAAGGCTGAGATCGATACAGAGGGAACCAGAACCTTCGAAACAGTCGAGCCTCTTACAAACTATTTTGTCGGCAGGGTTCAGAAAGACAGCGACAATGGCAATACAATAATCGGAGGCATGTTCACCTCGGTTAACAGGCGGCTCACCGACAATCTTGAAAACACCCTCCATAAATCAGCATACTCGGGTGGCGTAGATTTCACAAAGTTTTTCAGGGAGAAGACCTGGATGTTCAACATTAACGCATCGATGAGTCATGTTGCCGGTTCAGAACTTGCAATTGTCCGTACCCAGAGGTCATCAGCACGATATTTCCAGAGGCCCGACGCCAGACACTTTGAGCTTGACTCGTCAAGAACTTCACTAACCGGTACCGGAGGCAGGATGCAGCTCGTAAGATCTGGGAACAGTCACTGGACTTTTATGGCGGCTATGGTCTGGAAATCGCCTGAGTTTGAGATAAATGACATTGGATATATGCGTGAAGCCGATAATATAATACAGGTACTGTATGTCGGTTACCGGCAATGGGAACCAAAAGGTTTCTACAGAAACTACAATGTTGGAATGAATCAGTATTCGGCATGGACTCTCGGTGGTGAACACATGGTTGACGGACTCAACATGCACAGTAACATCACCTTTAAGAATTTCTGGAGCGCAGGTGCAGGAGGAGAGTTGAATTTCAACTCAAAATCGAACGCCACTTTGAGGGGCGGACCCATGATGAATATGCCGGCAACACTTAACGCATGGTATAATGCCGGAACCGACAGCCGGAAAAAAGTGGTAATCAGGATCAACGGCGGATTCAACAAGGGCTTCAGCGGCAACTACACTGCAAAGCGCATTGGTTCCAGCGTAACCTACAAGCCTTTAAATACCCTGGTAGTGAGGGTTAATCCCTCCTATTCATTCTCCAATAACCAGCTGCAATATATTGGCCGCAGGTCGTTCGAGGGTGAAAACAGATACATTTTCGGAACAATCGAGCAGAGGGTGCTGAGCATGTCTTTCAGGGTAAACTTCAACCTCACTCCCGATCTGACACTGCAGTACTGGGGTCAACCCTTCCTTGCCACGGGCAGCTATTCAGACTTCAAGAGAATTACAAACCCTGTTGCAGGGCAGTACAATGACAGGTTCTCAGTATTACCGGCATCGGCAATCGAACTGATCGATAATACATACTACGCAGTTGACGAAAACCTTAACGGCACTGCCGATTACTACTTCGGGAAACCCGACTTCAATGTCCAGGAGTTCCTTTCAAACATGGTTATAAGATGGGAATACAACCCCGGGTCGACAATCTTTCTTGTATGGAGCCAGACACGGTCGAACAATGATGTTGACGCACTCTTTGACCCGCGTGAGAATATCAGCGACCTGTTTGGGGTAAAGCCTTACAACGTATTCCTGATTAAGTTCAGCTACCGGTTCGGCGTGAAGTAGCCTCTATCTGGTCTGTCCCATCCTCTCCCTGGCCCATGGCATAACATGTGCAGGAGCCTGCTTCTGCAGCAGCAGGTTGCTCATATACAGCATATATGGCTCGACATGAGCATAGTAATGCTTGAACCCCTCACACAGGGCATTAAGCCCCGGTTCCCCCGAAGGAGTATTTAAAAACCTGTGCTTCGGACATTCGCCCCTGCATGCGAAATGGTACTTGCAGTGACGGCAGTATGCCGGCAGCCTGTTTCTTTTGCTGACACCAAACTCAAACTGCCTGATGCTGCGGTAGAGGTCGCCCAGATTGGTTTCAGCCAGGTTGCCGAGCCTGAACTCAGGATAGACAAAATGGTCGCATGAATAGACATCGCCGTTATGTTCCACAGCCAGTGCATCACCGCAGGTCTCACAGTAAATGCATAGTCCGGGCTTTACCCCTGCCCACTGTGCCAGCGCCATATCAAACGCCTGCACAAAAAACTGACCTACATCACTCACCACCCAGTCATCAAAAATATCAGTCAGGAACCGGCCATACCCCGCAGGAGACACATTCCACGGAGCCGGAGAGGAGGCCTCAGTGCCCGGATTTACGATTTTCTTTCGGCCGCTGCCGCTGCTATCTGACTGGTACTCAACTACGGGCAGAAACTGAATATACCGGCTGCCGACAGACTTGAGGAAGCGGTAGATTTCACGACCCCTGCCCTCGCTAAGGTTGCTTACAACGGTCAGAGTATTGAACTCGACCCTGTGGCGGTGAAGAAGAGTCAATCCCCTCATTGCTTTTGCAAAGGAAGGCTCGCCGGCTCTGTTTCTGCGGTATGAATCGTGAATATCCTCGGGGCCGTCGACCGATACTCCAACCAGGAAATTGTTGTCATGAAAGAACCTGCACCATTCTGAATCAAGCATTACTGCATTGGTCTGTATGGAGTTCACTATCTTCCTGCCACCGGCGTACTTCCTCTGAAGGGCAACGGCATTTCTGTAGAAATCGATTCCTGCCAGCAACGGTTCGCCTCCGTGCCATACGAAGTTTATTTCAGGCACTTCGTTAGCCTCAATGTACTGCTTTATGTATTTCTGCAGTGTACCGGCAGACATTACATTGATTCTCCTGCCGTAGTAATCAGCCTTGTCGAGATAATAACAGTAGCTGCAGCTAAGGTTGCATGCGGCACCGACAGGCTTTACCATTGCTGAGAAGGAGGGTGGAGCCGTACTCCTGATAGCATCGTTGAATGTGATGTAGTTCCTCTTTGTCATAAAACTTTACTGCCCTGATCGTTTGATTGGTGTGTATAATCCTGCTGAACTATCTTACGGCACCCTTGTTAAATATTAATGTTGCTAAGATATCCAATTGTGATGAAAGGAGGCTGCCGTTGGAAAGTAATAGTCACGAAGGTATTCCTGAAATAAAAACTATCTTAGTTGCCGTAACAAAACAGAAGAAGAATGAAAGCAAGGTACTTTTTACTGGCATTACTGCCATTTCTGCTGGCCTTCACCAATGATAAGCCCGCATACCTTATCTATAAGGCCAATGGCGATAAGACCAACTACACCGAGATGGTCAGGGAGTTGATGAAATACGATGTAATATTCTTTGGCGAATTGCATAACGACCCCATAGCGCACTGGCTTCAGCTGGAGCTTGCAAAATCGCTGCACGCAGAGAAAGGATCATCAATGGTTGTCGGGGCTGAGATGTTTGAAACTGACAACCAGCTTATTATAGACGAATACCTTGCCGGGCTGGTCAGGGAGACCAACTTTGAGGCTGAAGCCAAGCTATGGAATAATTACAAGACTGACTATAAGCCGTTGATGACTTATGTTAAAAACAACAGCCTGAGCTTATCAATCAGTTGCTCGATGTTCGAAAAATCGACAAAGGTTTGATGTTTGTGA
>CAYUOS010000079.1:0-14741 GCA_964446435.1 uncultured Rikenellaceae bacterium
CGGTTGGTATGGTTACCATATGCCCGAGAATGATTATCAGCACGACACCCCAGAACCCCAGGGTTCCTACCGCGAAACCAAAACGAAGGAAAAGTATAGCCCCAAGTATTGTTGAGATTGCCGTAAAGAAGACCGGTGCCGTACCGAATCCGTTAAATCCGGGGTGTTTATCCATAATTTGATTCATGGTAGTGAATAGAGCATAAAAATAATATTTTAAACTGAAAACGTTTAAATTTGGAATCTTTACACCATTTGGCTTTATTGTTTTAGCGAACCAGAAAATCACGAATCACCTGATGAGAGTTAACAGGTCATTGTCGTTTGCCATCCTGGCTGTCTTTAGTCTGATCATATCATTGAAGGCAGTTGCGGCCTCATCCCCTGAGGATACGGGAATTACCAGCTCAGGACCGGAAGAAGAGATGGCCGGTTATGATGTCAGGTTTTACCATATCAATCTTGAGACCTCAGCCACGTCGCTTTTCATCTCAGGCAGTACCCTTGTGAAAGTCAGTGTTGTCGTTCCTCATCTGGCAAGGGTGGTGCTTCAGCTTACCCCGCTGCTACAGATCTCGGAAGTACGGGTCAATGGAGAAGCGGCACCCTTTTCGCACCAGACCGGGTATGTTTATATTTCACTGGGTGCTCCTGTCACGGCAGGCGATATTCTCGACATCGAGGTATCATATAGTGGAACACCACCAAATAGTCCTGGAATAAACAGGTCAACCAGCACAACCTGGGGAAAGACGATAATATGGACTTTATCGGAGTCGTTTCATGCTGCTGAGTGGTTTCCGGTAAAGCAGGATCTGCGAGACAAGGCCGACTCTGTTTACATTTTCATTACTGCCCCAAGGCCTCTTCAGGGGATATCGAATGGAGTACTGACAGATGTGGTTGATGTCGGTGAAAACAAGAGAAGGTTCGAGTGGAGATCCAGATACCCGATAACCTACTATCTGATTTCGATGACTGTCGGCGACTACATTCAGTACGACCTGACTGCCGATGTAAATGGTGTCACAGTGCCTCAGCCGAACTATATCTATAACTCCCCCGGGTGTCTTGAGACTTACAAGGAAGCAATTGACAAAACTCCGATGCTGATCGGGTTGTTTTCAGACATTTTCATTCCTTATCCCTTTGCGGGGGAGAAGTACGGACACGTCATGGCACCGTTCAACGGAGGGATGGAACACCAGACCATTACCATGATGGGTTTGTTCAACTTCTGGCTGATAGCCCATGAACTTGCTCATCAGTGGTTTGGTAATTATGTGACCTGTGCCACGTGGCAGGATATCTGGATAAACGAGGGGTTCGCCTCTTACTGCGAGTACCTGGCGTATGAGTTCACTGGCCAGGAGGCTTCGGCGAAAACATGGCTGGCGACAGCTTATGACAGGGCAAGGACAATGCCTTCGGGAGCGGTTTACCTTACTCCGTCTGAAACCCTGAATGAGTCGAGAATATTCAACAGTGCCCTTAGTTACAAGAAAGGTGCGGCACTACTGCATATGCTGCGCAGGGAGATTGGTGATGACGAGATTTTCTTTGGTGCACTGAGGCGATTTCTGACAGAATTTGGAGACAGCACTGCTACTGGTCTTGATTTTTTGGATGTTGTCAACCGACATTCGGGAAATGACTACAGGTGGTTCTTTGATCAATGGTACTTTGGGAAAGGATTTCCGACGGTAAACGCCGGTTTTGTAAGAAAAATTGATCGCACAGTAATTACCCTCAGGCAGACGCCTTCTGACCAGTCGAATCCATTTTTCAGGATGAGCCTCAGGGTTAGGATTGAATATGAAGATTATTCGCGAGACACAATACTTGACTGGAGGAGTAATGAGCAGGCCTTCGTGATACCCTCATATGACAGGCCTGTGAGAATTGTGATTGATCCGGATAACGACATCCTTATGACAAAAACAGCGGTGGCCGGGGTATATGAAGATGATGATCTGGTCATATGGCCGGTTCCGTTCAGTGACAGGTTGTTTATAGATATTCCGGTGAATATGGTAGCTACAGAGGTTACGGTTACCAATTTTGCCGGCGTAAGGGTTCATAAGAGTGAAGTCCTGGGTATCAGGAGTGAGATTGAAACCTCGGGATGGGCACCCGGACAGTATGTAATTATGATCAGAGCTAAAAATTTACGGCAATACAGAGTTGTTGTCAAAAAATGAGTATAAATTTACAAGCGTACCGGTCAATGTCTGAGAATAAAACATATAGAGGAAAATGTATATATCCATCCTGAACAATATCACCCTGCTGGTTAGCTTGTCTGTGATCTACAGTTTCCTGAACAGGTACACTGCAAAGAACCCGATCAGTTATCGCTTGCTGTCGGGAATTCTATTCGGGATTGTGGCCATTATCGGTATGAAGAACTCTGTTCCGGCGAGCGAAGGGATTGTATTTGACGGAAGGTCTATAATACTTGTTGTTGCAGGGATGTTTGGCGGGCCTGTGACTGCAGCCATTTCTGCAATTGTAGCTGCGTTTTATCGTATATCAATGGGTGGTGCCGGTACCATTATGGGTGTCAGCGTAATAGCTGAGTCGGCCATTATCGGTTCTGTGGTTTATTATCTGAGAAAGAAATATATCTGGGCGTCACACCTTCTATTTATATATGGTGCCGGGGTTGTGGTACATGTAATTATGCTGATACTTACATTAACACTTCCATCTGAAGCAACCCGTGAATTACTTCCGCAAATCGCTCTGCCGGTAATGCTTATCTATCCGCTTGGTACTCTTTTGATAGCAATGTTGTTTCGCAGCCAGGAGAGTTTTCTTCAGGCGAAGAGGAAGGCAGAGGAGAGCGACAGGCTGAAGACGGCATTCCTTAACAACCTTTCACATGAGATAAGGACGCCGTTAAACGCCATCATTGGTTTTTCAGACATGATTGTAAACAATAATATTCCGGCTGAGGAGAAAAAGGAGTTCAGTGATATAATCTCAAGGAGCAGCAGCCAGCTTCTTGCGATGATTGATGACATACTCGATGTGGCTTCAATTGAGGCCGGTGAGGTTACGGTGAGGGAGAAACGTACAGAAATCAACCCTCTGCTTGAGCACATATCGAACCAGTTCAGGTTTAAGGCTGAAAGGAATAATGTTGACATTAATGTAACCTATTTACCTGTTGGAGCGGAGTCAGAATTGATGACCGATGAGACGAAGCTGGTGCAGGTCTTGTCGAACCTAACAGGGAACGCTGTGAAATTCACAAAGAACGGAACCGTCGAAATATCATGTTTGGATGACGGCAGGTATTTCAGGTTTTGCATAAGTGACACCGGCATAGGTATTGATCCGGCTTATCATGAGATAATTTTTGAGAGGTTCCGCCAGGCCTCACCGGAGATATCCCTCGAGTATGGAGGGACAGGCATAGGACTATCTGTAGCGAAATCCTATGTAGAGCTGCTTGGAGGCCGCATCTGGGTTGAGTCGGAGCCGGGGAAGGGTTCCACTTTCTGTTTTACATTGCCTAAGAGCCTGCCATAATCGATCTGCCTTACCAGGTCAGGCATTCCGGCTTTTTCACTCGTCCGGTATTTCCGTATGTTTATCCGGTAAAGATATAGTGTTAATCAAATATGTGTGTATGTTAAAAAGTATTTAAATGAGGACCTCTAAATTGTATATATATTTGCCTTGGATTTCAGATGGGTTGCAGGAAAAGAGACTGCTTTTACCTAACCAAAATCTAATTGCACAATAACTAAAACAACCTTAAAATCAAATTGAAGATGAAAACAAGAATTCTTTCTTTTTTTGCGGCGGCGATTGTTATGATTGCTTTTTCGGTAAATGCTTTTGGTCAGGCAAATGCAACGGCAACAGCAGCTGCCGAGATCGTTTCTCCGATAGCAATTTCCCTTACTACTAACATGAGTTTTGGAAATGTTGCTGTCAACGCTTCACCCGGAACTGTTGTACTTGCGCCGGCCGGTACTAGGTCTGCAACAGGAGGCGTTACTCTTCCGGCAACCACAGGAGTGGTAGCGGCAGCAGTTTTTGCAGTGACAGGTACCACTGACTACACTTATACAATTACTTTACCCGCTTCAGTTATTGTTGATAACGGAGGAGCCACTATGACAGTTAACAACTTTACGAGTGATCCATCCGGTACAGGAACACTTACCGGCGGTGCCCAGACATTAAGAGTAGGTGCAACACTAAACGTTGCAGGCGGTCAGGCCACAGGTACCTATACTTCAGCCCCCTTTACCGTGACGGTTAACTACAATTAGAATAATCATAATCCGCTTATGAGGAGGCTCAGGAAACATATTTTCGGGCTTACTGTATTACTTTTAGGATCAGCTGCAGTTCTGAACGCGCAGTCTGGTTCTGCATCGGCCACGGGCCACATTCTTGCAGAGATTATCCCTGTCTTCTCGGCCAGCGAGACCTCCCAGATGAATTTTGGCAGGTTCTCACCCAGACCGCAGGGTGGTGAGATAATTATCACACCCGAAGGGACGGTTATGGTGGTGGGAAGTGTTTATACCGGGCCGGGCCTGCACAATGCAGCAAGCTTCTACCTGACAGGTGATTCTGATGCCACCTTTTCAGTCTCCCTGCCATCGGGGCCGGTTTACCTGACTCATACGAGGTCGTCACGCACAATGCGGCTTGACAACTGGGTTTCGGTGCCCTCACATGGTATCGGGACAGGTGTGCTGCAAAATGGCCAACAAACGGTTTACGTAGGTGCGACACTTAAGGTTGGTACTCTTGAAGACAATCCGGTTGGAGTATATACCGGGACCTACAACATTACCTTTGACTTCAACTAGCATTTATAAAGCATATAATTAACCAAAAGATAAATTGATGACCATATCGTTGTCAGGATTAAAGTCGCCGGCCTTATCAAGGCCTGTGACTTTTATTGTAATGTTGCTGGCAGTTTCGGCTGCTACAATCTTTTTCAGCATTGATGCCTCAGCCCAGGGCGATCTGCTGATCACACCCCGGCGCGCTGTCTTTGAGGGTACCGTTAGGACGATTGACCTCAATCTGGCCAATACGGGTTCAGATACAGCCACATACGCCATCTCCATCATGCAAATAAGAATGACAGAAGAGGGTTCGTTTGAGACAATAACCGAGCCCGACCCGGGTCAAAG
Organism: uncultured Rikenellaceae bacterium; assembly: GCA_964446435.1. GTDB lineage: Bacteria > Bacteroidota > Bacteroidia > Bacteroidales > VadinHA17 > SLNP01. The sequence goes on from CAYUOS010000079.1 coordinate 5,172, forward strand.
GTTCGCTGACAGATACATCAGGTTCTTTCCCCGATCGGTGACACTGGCGCCGAATGAAGCGCAGGTGGTAAAAGTTCAGCTTACAGGCGGTAATCTTGAAGCGGGCGAGTACCGTTCTCATTTTTATTTCAGAGCCGTGCCCGATGCAAGGCCGCTGGGAGATGTTGTCGCACAGGATACCACAGGAATATCGGTTGTGCTGACGCCTGTTTTTGGTATTACAATACCTGTCATTATACGTGTAGGTCAGCCGAATACCACGGTCTCAATCACCGACATGTCGTTTGAAATGGTCGGAGGTACCACACCGATTCTAAGCATGGTATTAAGGCGTACAGGCAATATGTCGGCATTTGGCGACCTGGCAATAGACCATATCTCACCCCAGGGCACTGTGACGAGGGTAGGTGTTGCCAACGGCCTGGCAGTTTATACTCCCAACGCCATCAGGCGATTCAGGATGAATCTCAATCCGGTTGCAGGCGTTGATTTCAGTTCCGGCAAGCTTCGGGTAACATATTCAGCACCATCTGACATGCGGCCGCAGAGATATGCAGAGGCAGAACTGAGCCTGCGATAAGGTAATAGAACATGGTTAGATTGGAGGCCCTTAATGCGTAAAACCGTAATATTCAGAATGAATGTACTGAGGGCCTTATTAGCAGTGATAGCCTTTTTTGGGTTGACACAGCTCTCTTCAGGGCAGGCAGTCGGAGATTACCGTACCAGAGTAACCGGAGAATGGAACTGGAATGTGGCTGCCAACTGGCAGCGGTGCGTTACAGCCGGCACATGGGCAGGAGCTACATCCACGAGCTATCCAGGTCAGGCGGAGGGTGCTGGTGCAGTAACAATACGGAATAATACAAGAGTAACAATAACAGCTGATGTCCCGTTTAGTATAGGATCCCTTTCTATTCAGGGAGGGAATGCCAATACACATGCACAGTTCAATGCCGGTGTCTCATTAACGGTTACCGGGGAGACTAGCATAGAAGCCTCCGCACAGGCCAACCGTTACAAGGCAGTCATCGTAGAGGACGGTATCTTCAGAACGGGTTCGGTAAATATTGCCAATTCAACAGCAGATAATCGCGATGGGTATGTAACCATTTCCACTGGCAGTGTAGTGGTTGACGGCGACATTACGATGAGCGGGTCCAATCTGAGAACATATATTCTCTTTAACGGTAGTGGTACATTACAGACGGGAGGTACGATTACCGGAGGCGGTATTACGAGTGCATCAGGCGGGGCAGCGACTGCACCGGCATCTGGTACTGTCATCTATACAGCTACTACTGCTCAGGCTGTTGGTTCATATACCTACTACAATCTAACGCTGAATAACAGCGCAGGATTCTCCCTTGCTGGTGATGTGACAGTCAATAATACATTTTCAATGATTGATGCTGACATGGCCACAGGTACAAACAGTCTCATACTTGCCAACAACAGCCCGGGTAGTCTGGTACATACATCCGGAACAGTTATAGGAAGGTTCAGACGAGCTGTCAGTACAACAACGGGAACCGACTATCTCTTTCCGGTAGGAACATCTGATTTCTACCGGCCAGCTGTGATGAATTTCTCATCAATAACGGCAGGAACAGAAATAACAGCGGAGTTTATTGCGACACCAGCTTTTGAATTTCTGCCATATACTGATGGAACAATTACCCTCAACAGCATTCTCACCGATGGTTACTGGAGATTCTCAAGTTCAGGAACACCCACCGTAAACTACTCACTCGCTCTTACAGCAGAAGGTTTTACCAGCTTCCTGGTTACTGATAATACCCGTATTACCGGTCGCGACAATACCAATTCGACATGGCGAGCACTCGGGTCTCATGGTTCAAGATCTGGTGATGTAATCTCCCGCACAGGAATCACTACTCTCAATACCACCTCTTTGGACTTTGCCCTGGCGAGCGATTGCAGTGTAGTATCATTGAGTTACAACTTTGAAAGAGAGATCACAATAGATTATACCCTGGTTGCAGGAGGGACAGACCTCTTCAGTTTTCCTGTACTGGTAAGGATAACCGGAGAGGATTTTCTGAAATCATCACCCTCGGGTCAGGTAATGAACTCCAGTGGCTATGACATTATCTTTACCGATGAACAGCGTAACAAGCTTGATCATCAGATAGAATACTACAACGGGACCAACGGCGACCTTATCGCGTGGGTCAGAATTCCAAGGCTCTCGGCCACTGCCAATACTGTGATCAGGATAATGTACGGCAACTCCGAAATCACAGACAATCCATCTGTTACAACCGTATGGGACAGCCATTACAAGGGAGTCTGGCACCTGAACAACAGCGGCCTTACCGATGCAACTATATACGACAAGTCGGGTACCGCTTACAATAGTCCGACATATCCTGAAGGGGTTATTGATAACTCACTCGGCTTGAACGGCTCAAGCCAGTATGTCCAGGTGATTAACGCTCCAAATACAAACTTTGCCGGAGACATCACCGTTTCTGCCTGGGTATATATGGCAGCAGGCAATCGTGACCAGAAGATTGCCGGTAACCAGAATAACTCCAGCGGTGGCTACAAATTCGGCATATTCTCAAATAACAAGGTTGAATTTGAGATAAGGAACTCCGCAAACACTCCCTCACTGAACAGGGATGTTGCCGGTGGAACGGTTCTAAGCACCGGAGAGTGGTACTACCTTGCAGGAATTAGTTCAGACGTCCTCGATTCAATCAAAACTTTTGTGAATGGTGTACCGGAAAGACCCTTCAAAAAGACAGGAACCCTTGGTACAGGGTCCAACAATGTTACTATCGGCAGGGAGCCTTTCCAGTCGTCTTACTTCTTCTCAGGAAGGTTTGATGAGCTTAGAATTTCAGACAAGGTAAGATCGAATGGCTGGCTAAGAACCGAATACAATAACCAGGTCTCTCCATCTACTTTCTATACAATAGGTGATGAAGTGTCAATGACCAACCTTCCTTCGGTCAGCATCTGTAATGCGCCCTTCACGCTTCCCCCAGGAAGGCCGGCAGGTGGAACCTATGCGGGTAATCCCTATATTTCAGGGAATATCTTTAACCCACCAGCTCCTGGCACTTACTCAATCGTCTATACCTATATATCATCCTGTGGCCCTGTAAGTATCGCGAAAGAGATTATAGTAACCCCTGTTCCTGCAGCACCCGAAGCTCCAAATCAGGTCTACTGTACAGGACAGATCGCTAACCTGGTTTCCACATCAGGGGAGAACATCAGATGGTATAGTGGTGGAACGTTGGTAAGCACGGCTAATCCTTTCACAACAAGCCTTACTGCACCGGGAACATACACCTACACGGTAACACAGTCTATAAACGGATGCGAAAGCGAGCACCGGGAGGTTACCCTGACAATACTCACCGGCATTATTATTAATACACAGCCGGTTGCTGCCTCGGTCTGTGAGGGTTCAACAGCAACGTTTTCCATTAATGCCATCGGATTCAACATGACTTATCAATGGCAGGAGAATGGAGTGAATATTACTGACGGGGGTATCTACAGCGGAGCAACAACTGCCACTTTATCAATTGATAATGCAGGAATAGCTCTTAACGGCTCGGTCTACAGGTGCGTGCTCACAAGCACATGCGGAACTTCTCCTGTTAACAGTGCTGCGGTGGCATTGACTGTTTCACCCCAACCAGTTGCTGCTTTCAGCTATGAGGGAGGACCTTTCTGTCCGAATGCAGCAAACGTCTTTCCAACCTTCAGCGGCGGTGGCACAGCAGGTCTGTTTTCTTCAACAGCAGGACTGGTATTCGCCAACAGCACTACTGGAGAGATAAACATTTCCTCCAGTACACCCGGAAGCTATTTGGTTACAAATTATATTGAAGCCTCTGGCGGGTGCAGTGCCGTAGAGGAAACCAGTCCGTTTGTAATCATTGCATACAGAAGATGGACAGGTGCAGTAAGTACCGACTGGAACGATCCGGGTAACTGGACATGCAGTCTGCTTCCTGACATAAATACGCCGATTGAGATACCTGATGTGGCCAATAAGCCGGTACTTAGTGCAGGGGCCACAGGTATGGTTAATAATCTTACTATCGAAGCCGGATCATCGGTGGTTATCTCCGGAAATACCCTTCAGATTGCAGGGGAAATTGTCAATTACGGCACGTTCACAGTTACGTCAGGTACGGTTGAACTGAACGGCTCTTCAACCCAGACAATACCTGCCAATGCATTTGAAACAAACAGGATCAGGAACCTTGTAATCAATAATTCTGCCGGAGTCAGTCTGGGAGGAGCACTCGAGGTTACGGGGATACTGAATCTGCTCAACGGAGAGTTTATTTCAGATGGTCATCTTACACTCTTTTCCGATGCATCAGGTACTGCACTGATAAGTGGCACCGGTAGCGGCACCGTTACAGGTGATGTTACAATGCAGAGATACCTGCCTTCAGCATTCGGGTACAAGTATTTCAGCTCTCCGTTTGTTGCGGCAACGGTAGGCGAATTCACTGACGAACTGATAACGCTTATCTACAGGTATGACGAAAACAGGCTTGTTGGCGGAATTCCTGCCTCAGGCTGGGTTAACCACAATAACCCGGCAAATATGCTCAGCCCGCTTACCGGCTATGCGGTTAATTTTGGTGATGTCAGCGACCCGAAAACAGTCGATATTACAGGTGAGGTTAACGACGGACCATTGTCGATTACCATCTACAACAATAACCAGGTTTATACAAAGGGCTTCAATCTTGTAGGAAATCCGTACCCCTCGCCAATTGACTGGGATCTGGTTAAGCTCAATAATGTAAATGTTGACGATGCCATTTATTTCTTCAGGACAAGCACAACAGACGAATATGGTGGCGTCTACAGTTCATATATTAATGGCGTGTCAAGTGACGGACTGGCTTCCAATATTATACCCTCGATGCAGGGGTTCTTCGTACATGTTTCTGATGGCGCATATCCGGTTACCGGTACCCTTGTAATGGACAACAGCGTCAGAATCAACAACCTTACCCACCCGTTTGCGAAATCGGCAGGAACCAAAGGTCGTTCGCTGATGCGAATAACAACATCATGGTCAGGTGAACCAGCCTCATCTGATCCCCTTGTGATATACCTTGATGACAAGGCCACTACCCTCTTTGACGGTCCGCTTGACGCACTCAAACTCTTCAACACAGACTATGAGGTTCCGAATTTCTATTCGTTCGGAACCGATGACTCAAGACTGTCGGTAAACGCTCTTCCCCACGAGGTTGCCGATACCGGCAGTATCAGACTGGGCATCACCACATATATAGACGGGGAGATTTCAATTAAACTCAGAGATACGGAAGGCCGGTTTGAATCAGAGAGAATATGGCTCTACGATTCCAGCACAGGAATCAGGCATGAAATGGAGACAACCGGAGACTTCAGGATATTTCTGGAAGCCGGTGTTTACAACAACAGGTTCTTCATTCAGTTTTCAGGGACGGCTACATACCTTCCCGAAGTTGAAACTCAGCCATTCTTTGTCTATCACTCGGCAGGAGCGCTCAGGGCGCGCATCTCAGGTGTTGTCAATAACCGTGGAGTTTTGACTGTCACCAACATGCTGGGACAGATAATGTTTGTCGGAACAGTGCATGATGATGGTTACCATGAATTCACCCCGGTACTTAAAACCGGAGTCTATATTGTAAGCTTCACAACAGGAAACAAAAGGGTTTCACAAAGGATATTTATAAGGGAGTGATGGAAATGAAAGTTTCAATAGCGGTTTTACGTAAGATCACATCTCTGGTAGCATTGCCGGCAATGTTGCTTCTTTTATTCCCGGTTGCAGCAACAGCCCAGGAACCGCCACCGAGGCCGGTAATCGTTACAACGGTTCAGAATCTGGCCTTTGGAGCGTTCTACCAGGGGGTCGGGGGAGGAACCGTAATCGTTGACGCTGCAGGCACAAGGACTTCAGGAGGGTCGGTAGTCCTCTTAAGTTCGGGGGTACATTCGGTTGCGATTTTCAATGTACGTGCGAATCCCGGCACAATACTTTCTTTCCTTAAGCCAACGGCTACTCTTACTGACGGCAGCGGTCACAGCATGACGGTTCAGATCGATGATACCAATCCAATCACGCCGTTCGTTACGACCAATCCGTATTCAATACCAACACCTGTCAGTATGGGTGGTATACTGACAGTAGGTTCCCCGGCTGTTAATCCCCCAGGTAACTACAGCGGCACATTCAACATAATCTTTATCAGGGAATAACCAGATAGCATAACACTTTAACAGCAAATGACACTTTTACGAGCATACACCAATATTACAAAAAGATGGCGTATGCGGCTGTATCAGTTGAATCCCCTCATTCTGTTTATGCTTCTTCTGGTTTTCTGCTCACCTGGCAAGGCACATGCGCAGGAGTTGCCCGAATATGATGAAATAGGCGTTTACCTTGAGGTTCCGAGGCTGGGAGGAACAGAAATGTCGGCTGTTATCAAGGGTGAGACTCTCTACCTGCCGGTAACTGACCTGTTTGATTTTCTCAATATAAGGAATATACCTGCACCTGATATGACATCGATATCGGGGTTTTTTATTAATCCTGAGGCCACCTATATAATTAACCGCACCAACCATCTGATAATCTATCAGGGTCGCACCACCGGCATTGAACCCGGAGCCCTTATCCGCACAGAAACAAATCTCTATCTCAGGGCAGACTATTTCGGACGGATCTTTGGCCTTGACTGTGTATTCAACTTCAGAAGCCTCTCGGTCAAGGTTACCAGCCAGCTTGAGTTGCCTATGATAAGGGAGATGAGGCTCGAGGAGCTGCGACGCAACCTTACAAGGCTGAAGGGAGAGTTTCAGGCTGACACTGTGATAGGAAGAAGGTATCCTTTGTTTCAGATTGGAATGGCCGACTGGTCGGCAATATCGACTCAGGAGATAAACGGTAAAAGCGACGCCCGTATCAATCTGTCGCTGGGCGCAATGATTGCCGGAGGCGAGGCTACGGCTGCCCTCTACTATAACAGTGAACAGCCGATTACCCATAAGCAGCAGTACTACCAATGGAGGTATGTAAACAACGACTTTGCTCCGGTTCGCCAGATAATGGCCGGTAAGATTGCCACCCAGGCAACATCTTCGATATACAATCCTGTAGTTGGGGTTCAATTCACCAATAATCCGAGTACATACAGGCGTTCGTTCGGGTCTTACACCCTAAGCGATCGCACTGAGCCGGGGTGGATAGTCGAGCTGTATGTGAATAATGTGCTGGTTGACTATGTGAAGGCCGATGCATCAGGATTCTACAAGTTTGAGGTGCCGCTGGTCTACGGTAACTCGGTAGTGCAGACAAAGTTCTACGGTCCGTGGGGTGAGGAGCGTACCCGTGAACAGACAATCAGCATACCTTTCAACTTTCTGCCTAAGAATACCTTTGAATACAAGGTAAGCGCGGGAGTAGTTGAAGACACCCTTCTGAGCCGTTTCTCGAAAGCTTCATTCAACTATGGAATTACCCGCAGGCTCACGGCAGGTGCCGGCATCGAATACCTCTCATCTGTTGCATCCACACCTGCCATGCCCTATGTGAACGCTTCATGGAGCCTGCTGAACAATCTTTTGCTGTCGGGCGAGTATATACATGGTGTCAGAACCAGGGGTACTCTCACGTTCCGTCTTCCGTCAAATCTCCAGCTCGATGCATACTACGCATTGTACGACCCAGACCAGAAGGCGATTAACCTTAATTATCTCGAGGAGTTCAAGGCGATTGTCTCGATGCCGCTGAGGCTCGGCAAACTATCGACATACCAGAGGCTCTCAATGCACAGAATTGTTCTTCCCGGTTCAGGATATACCACCGGCGAGTGGTTATTCTCAGGGTCGCTTAGAAGCGTCAGCGCCAACCTTACAACATATGGCATCTTCCTTGAGAACGCTGAACCTAATTTTTACAGCAACCTGTCGCTTGCACTCCGCCTCCCGAAGGGATTCGTGCTGATGCCACAAGCCCAGTACGGCTATACTCAGAACAGGCTCTTCTCTGCAAGGGTGGGAATGTACAAGTACGTCCTCAAGCACGGCTTCCTCAACCTGTCACTCGAGCAGAACTTCATGAGCAATATGCGACTTGCCGAGCTTGGCTTCAGGTACGACTTCTCATTTGCACAGGCAGGTGCCTCTGTCAGGCAGACAGATAACAGAACGTCGTTTGTACAGTATGCAAGGGGCAGCCTTATATACGATCGTAAATCAGAGTTTGCAGGAACCGATAACAGGACGAACGTGGGCAGGGGTGGTATAGCAGTAATACCGTATCTCGACCTCAACTCAAACGGAGTCAGAGATCCCGGTGAGCCTAAGGCCATGGGTCTGAACCTCAGGGTTAATGGTGGCAGGGTGGTTAAGAGCGAAAAAGATACCACAATCATGATACTGGGTCTTGAACCCTACACCCAGTGCGTTATCGATCTCGATCAGAACAGTTTTGAGGATATATCATGGAGACTCTCTGTAAACACCCTCAGCGTTGCTGTCGATCCGAATATCATAAAGACAATAGAAATTCCGATAAATGTAGTGGGAGAGGCTACCGGAACGGTTGTGCTCGAAAGAGATGGCGAAAGGAGAGGGTTAGGCAGGATAATAGTGAATATCGTGAATCAGCACAACAGGCAGATTGGCCGCACACTTACAGAGGATGATGGCTATTTCAGCTACTTCGGCCTGGTTCCGGGTTCATACCAGGTGCGAATGGATACAACACAGCTGTCGAGACTTGGCATGATATCAGAGCCTGATTCAATACCCTTCAGTATTGCCTATGGCAGTGACGGTGACATTGTGCGGAACCTCAATTTCACTCTAAGGATGAAGCCGTCAGATACCGTTGTGGTTGAACAGGTTGTTGTGGTTCCTGAAAAGCCCATTATCAGAAAGGATACTACATTTATGATCGTTCATGAGGTAATTGAGGAGCTTCTTACAATTACCCGCGACAGCTGGGCCATTCAGCTTGGCGCATTCAGGGTCAGGGCAAATGCCGAGAACATGAGGCGTTCACTTGAGAAACAACTCGGACGGAAGGTGGAAATAGTCATCGAGGATGACTTCTACAAGGTGCGGATAGTTGAAATATCGACCCGTGAGGAGGTAGATCAGATAATTGAGGTGCTAAGGAAGAACGGGGTAACCGAACTGTGGGTTATAAGCCTGAGAGCCAAACAGCAACAACTGGTTCTGACCGACAGGCAGGATACGGTAAGAACAATTACAGAGACAGTAATCGAACGTCCTGCAGTAACCGTTACCCGTGAAAACTCGATACAGGCCGGAGCATTCTATGTTGAGTCCAACGCCATTGCCCTTAAGGAGCGGCTTGAAAAGCAGATTGACAAGAAGATTATTATCGTAGAGGAGGATGGATTCTTCAAGGTGCGCATCCAGGGATTTGAAAACAGGACGGAGATGGAGAAATATCTGCCTGTGCTGAGGCCTCTGGGACTCTATGACCTGTGGATACTGCCTGAGATCAGGGTTCCTGATCTGATTGAACCG
>CAYUOS010000080.1:0-14739 GCA_964446435.1 uncultured Rikenellaceae bacterium
AGAGTGACCGGTTGAAGGAGATTGGAGTGGCTGCAAAGCCACATGGTTACAAAGGCGGCCTCGTGATAAGGCTTACCGCTATACCCCCAAAGAATATTGAAAGCATGAAATCGCTCTTCCTTCTTATTGAGGGAAGAGCGGTTCCTTTTATTGTCGATACCGTTGAATTGCGTGGCGACAACACTGCAATCGCCCTATTCCGGTGGTATGATTCTGATAAGAAGGTGTCTGCCTTTGCCGGGTGCAGAGTGTTGGCTGAGGTCAAGCCGTCACGGTCTCAGGCAATTCCTGACCATGAGATGATAGAGGGCTTTACGATCATAGATGAGGAGGGTAAACAAAGGGGAGTTATAATCTCGGTTAAACCAGGAGAGCACCAGTGGCTGGCTACAATAAAGGGTTCCAATGGCAACACCTTCCTTTTACCTATCCATGAAGACCTTATAAGGGGATTTGATATTGACAGTAAGACAATTACAGTAATTATACCCGAAGGTATCGAAGATATCTGATATTTGTCCTGTCTTAGTGCAGCACATGGATTCCTGTTTCGTCTTTAGAGCAAATCATTAACCTTAAGAAAGATGAAAAAAGTAAGAATTCTGATTGCGGCCATCATAATATCCGGCGCAATTCCGGCAACGCTTTCCGCCCAGAGAGAGACAAGGGATCTGAAGAACTTTACAGAGATTGGATTTGCCGTACCCGGCGATCTTTATGTAAAAATCGGGAATGATTACAGCATAGTCCTCGAAGGCGATGCTGATTTCCTTAAGAGAGTCGAGACTGAAGTGAGAGGCAGTAAGCTTTTGATTAAGACAGACAGCTACAGGTGGAACTGGAACCAGAAGATTAAAGCCTATGTGACCCTTCCTTTAGTCGAGGGTCTCGGCATATCGGGTTCTGGAAATATCTATGTTGAGAGTCCGATCAGGGGAAATTCCCTGGGGTTGTCAATAAGCGGCAGCGGAAAGGTATTCGCTGGGGATATTACCTATGAAACCCTTAAATGTTCCATATCAGGCTCAGGCGACTTCCTGTTCAATGGCCAGGGTACGGTTGGCAATGCCGAACTCTCAATAAGTGGCAGCGGCAGCTACAAAGCCCCTGACCTTAAGGCTGTAAACCTGAATGCCAGAATCTCGGGTAGCGGCTCTTGTGACTGTAATGTTACCGGCAAGCTTACTGCATCAATTTCCGGTAGTGGAAACATTTACTACTCAGGCAGTCCTTCGATTGATGTCAGGGCTTCAGGGTCGGGAAAGGTGAGATCAAGGTAACAATCACGAATAAGCCGATTTCAGGCAAATTTTTACTGCCTGAGGATTTTAATGACACCTGCTGAATCAACTTTGATGACCGGGGAGGGTTTGGCCCTCCTTGTGTCGTTTCTGCGGTGCATTGCCACATGATCGGAACCTTTAATGATCTCTTCAGATATCTCGCTGAAGGTAGCCGGTGGAGGGTCGCCGCTGATATTGGCCGATGTTGAGACGATCGGTTTGCCGAAGCGCCTTATAAGCGATGCACAGAAGGAGTCTCTGCAGATTCTTGCCGCCACAAAGCCTTCTGATGAAACCAGCGATCGGCTAAGCATCGATTTCGCGGCCGGGAGCACCAGTGTGAGAGGCCTTACCTCAGCTTCAATTATTTCATATACAATGTCATGTATGCCGGAGGTATACCTTTCCAGCATCAACAGCGAATCAACGAGTATTATCATGCTTTTCTCCGGCGGCCTTCTCTTGATCTGGTATATCTTCTCCACTGCCTCTTCATTGGAAGGATCACAGCCCAGTCCCCATATTGTATCGGTAGGATACAATATCACACCTCCTGCTTTAAGAACACCAACAGCCTTGTTGGCATCATCCTCATCTATCTTGTCGAATGTCTCTCTTGCCATATCTCCCTTAAAAATTACCTGTAATACATCAACAGGCAAAAGTAGTACAGAATTTCAGCAAATGTCTCAACAATTACCCTTTTACCGTGTTAACCTGCCTGAAGTGTTGAACTTTAATATGGGGCAGGAGACTAATATAACAAGGTCAGTTGTTTAACCGATTGGAAATTTACCCTATATTTGAAGTTGAAACCTAATGATTACAGTTAACTAAAACTAAACAGACATCTTATGATTAGCAGTATTTTTTGGATCGTACCTGTTGCCGCAGTAACAGCTCTGGTCTTCGCGTGGGTCTTTTTCAGGGGGATGATGAAGAACTCTGAGGGGACCGACAGGATGAAAGAGATTGCACAGTATGTCAGAGAAGGAGCAATGGCTTATCTGACAAGGCAGTACAAAGTGGTAGTAATAGTATTTGCCGTACTTGTTATTCTTCTGACATTGCTGGCATATATGGGTGTACAGAATCCTTTTGTCCCGGTTGCATTCCTGACGGGAGGCTTTTTCTCGGGACTTTGCGGATTCCTTGGCATGAAGACAGCCACATACGCGTCTGCAAGAACAGCTCACGGTGCTACTATTTCCCTAAACAACGGACTGAAGATTGCCTTCCGGAGTGGAGCAGTTATGGGTCTTGTTGTTGTAGGTTTCGGACTTATCGACATTGCTGCCTGGTTCGTGCTGCTCAACAATGTAGTGTTCACCGCTGACAATATGCAGAACGGTCTGCAATGGCTGGGTCTCACTTTCGTCCATGAGGGCACTACTGAACATATGAAATACATTGAGATCACTGCAACGATGCTTACCTTCGGTATGGGAGCATCAACCCAGGCCTTGTTTGCACGTGTGGGTGGCGGAATTTACACCAAGGCTGCCGATGTCGGCGCAGACCTGGTAGGGAAGGTTGAGGCAGGAATCCCCGAGGATGATCCTCGCAATCCTGCTACAATTGCTGACAACGTTGGTGATAATGTCGGTGACGTTGCGGGTATGGGAGCAGACCTCTACGAGTCATATGCAGGTAGTATACTGGCTACAGCAGCACTGGGAGCTGCTTTACCCGGTCTTACAGGCGAACTTCAGGTTAAGTCGATCGTGGCCCCGATGCTTGTGGCGGCGGTGGGTATTATTCTGTCTATAGCCGGAATCTACCTCGTCAGAGCCAAGGAGTCTGCCACCCAGAAGAACCTGCTTAATGCACTGCTTCTGGGAACCGGGGGAAGCTCGTTTATGATTCTCCTGGCAGTTGCAGGCCTTGCAATGGCAGGGTGGATAACCTGGGGAGTTTTCGGGTCAGTAGTGGCAGGATTGCTGGCCGGAGTCATCATCGGACAGTCAACCGAATATTTTACATCAGACGAGTATAAACCCACACAGGGAATTGCGAAGCAGGCACTTACAGGCCCGGCTACAACAATTATCGACGGCATGGCTGTGGGTATGTTTTCCACATGGCTGCCGGTGATTACAATTGTTGCCGGCATTATAGCTGCATTTGGCTTTGCGGGTGGATTCGGTGATTTTGCCAGCGGTGTTTACGGAATAGGGTTCGCAGCCGTTGGCATGCTTTCAACCCTTGGAATTACACTGGCAACAGACGCATTCGGACCGATAGCTGATAATGCAGGGGGTAATGCCGAAATGGCTCATCTGCCGAAAGAGGTGCGGGAAAGGACAGACGCCCTTGATATGCTGGGTAATACCACAGCGGCCACAGGAAAGGGCTTTGCCATCGGATCGGCTGCTCTTACCGCCATGGCCCTTCTGGCCGCATATATGGAGGAGGTGAAGTTATGGATCGGAAAACTGGCCGATAAGGCACAGGATGGGATGATACAGATAGGTGATGTAATATTCTACAGAACTGTCGAACCGGTTCTCAAGGATGGAATGGAGGCAGTGCTGATTACCAAGGCTACCATTGCCGATTTTTCAGAGGCTTATAATCTTTCGCTCTTCAATCCGCTTCTTCTGGGTGGCGTCTTTATCGGTGCCATGATGGCTTTCGTTTTCTGCGCAATGACGATGAAGGCTGTGGGCAGGGCTGCCGGAAAGATGGTTGATGAAGTAAGGCGCCAGTTCAAGGAGTTTCCCGGAATTATGGAGGGAACACAGAAGCCTGATTATGCAAGGTGTGTCGCCATTTCAACCAAGGGAGCTCAGAAGGAGATGATGGTACCTTCACTCATGGCCATCACGGTACCGATCCTTATCGGGATATTTTTCGGGGTGCCGGGCGTGGTTGGATTACTGGCAGGAGGACTGACAACAGGGTTCACTCTCGCATGTATGCTCAATAATGCCGGTGGTGCATGGGACAATGCAAAGAAGTATATCGAGAAGGGTAATTACGGCGGCAAGGGCAGCGAGGCTCACAAGGCCGGAGTTGTAGGCGACACTGTGGGAGACCCCTTCAAGGATACCTCGGGTCCATCGCTTAATATCCTGATAAAGCTTATGACAATGGTCTCGGTTGTAATGGCCGGTTTGACAGTGGCATACAGTATTTTCGGTTAACAGTAAATAAAGCTGATTCTTATAACCGTCCCGCAATCAATGCGGGGCGGTTTTTTTTGTACTTTTACCTGTCTAACAATTCCACTATATGCGCCTGCCATCATTCGAGGAAATAAGAGAAGCACACGACAGGATAAGGCCCTTTATCCATAAGACACCCGTTCTGACCTCCCGCCAGATGAACTCACTCTGCGGTGCAGAACTCTTTTTCAAATGCGAGAACCTTCAGAAGGTGGGAGCATTCAAATTCAGGGGCGCCACAAATGCCATACTCTCTCTTAGTGATCAGGAAAGGGCAATGGGTGTTGTTACCCATTCATCAGGAAACCACGCAGCTGCATTGACTCATGCTGCCGTTAGTCGGGGAGTGAAGGCGTTTATCGTTATGCCTGAAACAGCTCCGTCGGTTAAGAAGAATGCCGTTCTGGGATATGGAGCTGAGATTACCTTCTGTAAGCCGACCCTGCAGGCGAGGGAGGAGACTGCTGCTGCAATAATTAAGCAGACCGGGGCTACCATGATACATGCATATGACAATTACAATGTAATATGCGGACAGGGAACGGCAGCAAAAGAGCTTATGGAAGAGATAGGCGATCTTGATACAGTAATTGCTCCGGTTGGGGGAGGTGGTTTGCTAAGCGGTACGGCAACAGCCGTAAAGGGCCTGAAGCCTGATGTCAGGGTAATAGGTGCTGAGCCGCAAAATGCAGACGACGCCTGGAGATCATTCACATCGGGGGTGCTTGTACCATCGGTAAACCCAAAAACAGTGGCAGATGGTCTTCTGACATCGCTCAGCGAACGAACATTTACAATAATCCGTGAAAGGGTTGATGATATCATTACAGTCAGCGAAGAGAGCATAATAGAATCAATGCTCCTGATATGGGAGAGGATGAAGATAATTGTAGAGCCCTCGTCAGCAACGGTTCTTGCAGTAGTCAGAGAGAACCCCGGACGTTTTAAAGGCAGTAGGGTGGGACTGATAATCAGCGGCGGAAATCTCGATTTCCGGAAGCTGCCATTCTAGTCATTGATTACGAACCCGCCAATTACCGGGTAATGATCTGAGTATCTGACCCCAATTACCCTGAATGATGTTGACATAAGCCTGCTGTCGTGCAGTATGTAATCTATCCTGTTGGGAGGGTAATTACCCTTGTAGGTGAACCCTGCCCCATATCCCGATTTTAAAAAGCTGTCTGTAAGTCCCTTCCTGATTCGCCGGTAGGAATATGAAACCGGGGTATCGTTGAAATCACCGGTTACAATAACCGGATAAGGAGAGTTGTCAATGAATGCTCTCAATACATTTGCCTGGGCGGCTCTTTTTACAAATCCATCCCTCAGGCTTGCCGAAATGCCAATAAGTTCAGAAACACGCTGCTCCTGCACTCCCAGCATCTCTGCGAGAAATGACCTCTCAATCCTTCGGAGACGGAATGACTGAAGATGGTTATTGAATATCCTGAAAGTGTCCTGCGAAATCACAATATCGGTATAAATTGTCAGGCCGGGAGAATCAGGATGAATGATCTCTCCCCTGTTTATTATGGGGAATCTGCTGAACGTTGCGATTCCATAGAAGCCAGACCTGCCAATGCCTGTCATCTTGATGTGTGACTCAATATCCTTCCCCATCGAGGCAGCGAAGCGATTGTTAAGCATTTCCCGGTCACTTCCTGAGAAGTAATCCTGCAGACACAGAATGTCGGGCTTAATTTCTGTCACGAGGTTAATTATATCCCTCTCACTGCTCTTTGCCAAAGGCCCTTCATACTTATTGAACAGTCTGACATTATAGCTCATAAGGGTAAACTGGGGGTCACGTTCGGGAGCAGGACGCGATGGTCTCAGGAAATTGCCGACATGGTTAAATCCGATGACAATGCAAACAATTGAGATAAAGGCATAGAGTTTCAGGTTGACAGCCCACACAACAGCGAGCATTATATTTATTATCAGCAGATAAGGATAAAGAAGCCCGAAGAATGCCGGCAGAATGAAGTCTATGGGACTTATATGGACAGCCAGATAGGAGACAAGCAATGACAATGCGAAAAGGATGTTTATGCCCAGCAAAATATTTCTAAGCAGTTTTCGCATATACTGAATATTTATTGCTTTCCCTGGCTGGCAGAGAAGAGCCTTTGCTTTTCCTCTTTTGTCAGTGAATCGTATCCACCCTTGCTGATTTTGTCAAGAATCCTGTTTATCTCCTCCTGGTTTTCAGCTTTCATCTTGTTGTACTGATAGTCATCGCGCGGGGGTTTCTTATGCTTAACCTTTAACCTCTTTCTTGGCTTGAACATGGTGGCAAACCAATCAATAACCGCATTCATTCCCTTTCCAAGGTCGACTCCCTTTCTGAGATAGGCTGAATAGATAAAGCCGAACAGAGCCCCGCCAATATGAGCAATCTTGCCACCGGTGTTGACTGAAAAATCAAATACCGAGGTAAGCAGGAAGATGATAAGTGCAAGGTATTTGAGCCTCACCCTTCCAATCAGGAACAGGTGTATTTCATATTCAGGAACCCAGACCGCTATTGCCATCACGACAGCCATTACCGAAGCAGAGGCACCGAGTGCAATTGAGATGGGAAGAGTGGCACTGAAGGCCGGAAAAATATTGAAGAAGACTATGTAGAGGAGCGCCCCCGCCAATCCTCCCATCAGGTATACAGCTACAAGCTTCCTCTGATCGAGGTAGTGCATGAAAATCCTGCCGAACCAATAGAGCCATAACAAATTGAAAAGCAAGTGTATAAAGCCCTGATGAAGGAACATGTAGGTAAGGGGTGTCCAGAATCTTGAAGCAAGTGTCGGAAGAAAGGCCGGCACTGCAAGGAATCCAAGAAATGTCTCTGCAAGCCGGGGTGTGTTGGCCAACACACCTGTTACTTCTATTATCTTGACAATAAGGAAGATAGCGCCGTTTATGTACAGCAGCCTGGTGAGGTTGTTGCCATGCCTGAAGGTATTCTTTATTTCATCCCAGATTCCCATCAATAGAGTGTTTTGGTTGTTTTCCTCCAGATCCTTATCAGTATATATCCAAATATCATTCCTCCAAGGTGTGCGGCATGTGCAACATTGCTACCGGGCTGGGTAACCGCCAGATAGAGTTCGATGGCACCGTAAGCAAGAACGAAATACTTCGCCTTTATGGGAATGGGAGGGAATAACAGCATCAACCTTGTATTCGGGAAAAGGACCCCAAAAGCCAGCAGAATACCAAAAACAGCACCTGACGCACCAACGGTAGGTGTGTAAAGAATAAGCTGCAGTTGGCGCATCAGCTCATTAGTGAAAACCCTGCCTGAATTAAATGATGTCAGGCCATCATCGAGGACCATCTGCAATTGTTGAGGCGATATCTCGTTCATCACCTTCATATACTGCACCATTATCACAGTCTCATGCACAAGTGCGGCCCCTATTCCGCTAACGAAGTAGTAGATCAGGAACCGCTTTGGTCCCCATACCATCTCCAGAACCCTGCCGAACATGAACAGGGCAAACATGTTGAAGAAGAGGTGAGTGATGCCGGCATGCATGAACATATGTGATATGAGCTGTACAGGCCTGAAGAGTTCAGACTTCGGGAAATGCAGGCCAAGGTATTCTGATAGCCTGATGTTGAAGACATTGTGAGCCGTAAAGTCAGCTGCCAGCATAAAAAGATTGAGCAATAACAGATTCTTTACTACCGGTGGCAGTCCGAACATTCCTCTCGTTGATCCAATCATCATTCTGATTTTGTAATTAGTTTTAATGTAAACAATTTGCGGGCCAAAGCGGTTCTATTGCCTCTCTGTTCGACAAAATGGCAGATTATCTCTGGCTGAATTTCCTGTCAATTTCATCAATCGGTGTTATTATTATTACCGGTTTTCCTGTAGGCGAGTAGTTTGGGGCATTGCATGCAAACAGTCTGTCAAAGAGTTCTTCCATCTCAGGGGGCGAAAGTGCCTTTCCGTATGGTATTGCTGATGCCCTGGCAAGTGATGCTGCCAGCTTTTCCTTTTCACCCATCGACGGATCGGTAAGAGTCTCACGGTAACCTGCTATAAAGGCTTCGATGGTATTCTTTATTTCACCGGCAGGAACATCACCGGGATGCCCGTTAACAGTTATTGTGGAGGGGTTCAGCATGGCAATGTCATAACCTATCTGCTGCAGGTCAGCCATCAGGTCTTCGATTATCAGCATCTCTTCCCTGTTAAGGTCAACCGTAACCGGAAAGATCGTCCTTTGAACCGGTCTTTCCCCGGATTTAAGCATCGCAAGGTACTCTTCAAAAAGTATCCTCTCATGTGCCCGGCGCTGGTCGATAATCATCAGTCCTGACTTTACCGGGGTAAGTATATACCTGTTTTTCAGGTTGAAGAAGTTGCGATTCACAACTGTATCCTCATTTCCACCTGCCGTTCCTGCAGCACCTTGTTTGCTGAACAGGCTGGCCGTATTGGCAGGGTGCCATTTAGGTGGATTATCAACTCCCATCATGGTCATATGAGACCTGTATGCATCTTCACTTTCAAAGGGGTTGTAGGCACTGTTTATTCTTATTTCAGGCTGATCGGGGAATTCAGCGTTTCTTGTGGCGACAGGGATTTCGATTCCGCTCTCAGGACCGAAATCGAGTGACGGCCCGACATTGAAGCGACCCAGCGATTCCCTGACAGTGGCATGTATGATCTGCCAGATCGATCTCTCATCCTCGAATTTTATCTCTGTCTTTGTGGGATGGATATTAACGTCTATTGAGGCGGGATCGGCATTGATAAAAATAAAATATGAAGGCGTGGTATCAGGTGCAAGTATGTTATGGTATGCTTCGGTGACTGCCTTGTGAAAGTAGCCGTGTCTCATAAACCTACCGTTGACAAAGAAGAACTGTTCACCGCTACCCTTCCTTGCAAATTCCGGTTTGCCTATGAAACCTGCCAGGTCAACAATGGTGGTCTGGGCAGAAATGGTTACCAGGCTCTGATTCATGCTTTTGCCAAAAATGCCGCTTATACGCTGGCGATAGTTGCTTTCAGGAAGGTTATACAACTCACTTTCGTTATGTGAAAGGGAAAACCTGATATCGGGATGGGCAAGAGCTATCTTCTGGAATTCAGATATTATATGACGGAATTCTGTCCCTTCGGTTTTGAGGAATTTCCTTCGTGCCGGAACATTATAGAACAGGTTTTTCACAGAGAATACAGAGCCGCGGGGCGATCCGCAGGGTTCCTGCGATTCTATCCTTGACCCTGCAATCCTGATCCAGGTGCCTGCATCATCATCATGCCTGCCGGTCTTCAGCTCAACCATGGCAACCGCAGCAATTGAGGCCAGTGCCTCGCCGCGGAAGCCTTTGGTAGAGATGGAGAAGAGATCTGCGGCACTGCTTATCTTTGAAGTAGCATGTCTTTCAAAGGCCAGCCTTGCATCGGTCTCAGACATTCCGCTGCCGTTATCAATAACCTGTATCAGTGTTTTGCCGGCATCGCGTATTACGACCTTTATCTCTGTGGCACCTGCATCAACTGAGTTTTCCACCAGCTCCTTAACGACTGAAGCAGGCCTTTGAATAACCTCCCCTGCTGCTATCTGGTTCGCTACCGAATCGGGCAGTAATTTAATCACATCGGGCATGCAGAAACAGTTTTATAGACGCCAGAAAATATAGACGAGAAGAAACAGTATCAGCAGAATCAAAACAAGTCTTATAGGGGTGTTGCGCTGAAGCCTGTCCTGCTTTGATACGAACTTGGGATTGAATGAGCCCCGGCGAATCGATGACTTCCTTTGAGTCTGGTCTCCTTCATCGTGAGCCAGCTTCTCCTCTGCTTCGCTCATCCCCAATTCATCTTTTATCCTGCGTATCCTCTCCTCACGCTCCTCCTTCTCCTGGTCGTAATACCTTGGAACATACTTGAAGTGCCTGGGTTTATTCATCCTGAAAAAACTTGGAATAGCCATCTTGCGCCCTTAGATTTTCGGTAAAAGTACTATTTTTTTTGCCATTTTTCCGATTAATGGTCTAACTTACATACAGTTTCCGTACGCTGAAATGAGGTAATATCTTAATTAGAAACGCTATGATAAAGAGAATCTTAATCTGTCTTATTGTACTCCTGACCCTTATAGTCGCGGGATGTTCCGAAGGTGAGGAATTAAAAGTCATTTCCTTCAATATAAGGTATGATAATCCGCGTGACAACCTTAATGCATGGCCAAACCGGGCTTCATTTACAGCTGAGTTTCTGGCAGGCGAAAAGGCCGACCTGATAGGATTGCAGGAGGTGCTCTGGCATCAGTATGAGTACCTGAAAGAGAGCCTTAAGGGGTACGAATCTGTTGCTGTGGGCAGGGATGACGGCTTGCAGGCAGGAGAGGCATGCCCTGTATTCTTCAACAGCAACAGGTTCGAGATGCTTGAGAATGGGACCTTCTGGCTTTCGGAGACACCCGATGAACCGGGCAGCAGGGGGCCCGGAGCTGCACTGCCCCGGATTGTCACATGGTTACACCTGAAGGAGAAGTCATCGGGCCGGAAATTACACTTCTTCAACACCCATTTCTGTCATGTGTCTGATTCAGCCCGCAGGATGAGCGCAATGATAATTGCAGGAGCTGTCAGAAACATTGCAGGTGACGGATTCTATGTTGTTACAGGAGACTTCAACCTGCTTCCCGACAGCAAGGCTTATGGTGTGCTTACAGGAGAAGGGGCCCCGTATCACGTACTCTACGATACTTACCATCTGTCAGAAACAGAGCCTGAGGGGCCGGCCTGGACCTTCAACGGATTCAGCGACAAGCCTGGAGCAGGAAGGATAGATTACATATTTGTGCCGGCGGCAACAAAGGTACTGTCGCACAAAACAATCGTTGCCAAGAGCGACGAACTTTTCATATCAGACCACTGGCCGGTAGTCACAAATCTTGTCTGGTAGGAGATCATACCTGGTTAACCAGAGTGTCCCCGACATGGGTCTATCCGACTCTCTTCCTGTAGCTCCACACAGCCAGGGAGGTAAATGCAATTGCAATCAGGGCAAGGGCCTTCAGTTCATTGACAATGTCTGCAATGCCCGACCCCTTAAGCATTACCATGCGATTGATCTTCATAAGGTGAGCAACAGGATTGACAATATTGAACCTGCGGGCCCACAAGGGCATGCTCTCGGCGGGTGTGAATATGCCGCTCATAAGTATGAATATCATTGTGAAGAAGAAAGCGATGAACATGAACTGTTGCTGAGTATCAGAGAAGGATGAAATAAACAGTGCAAGACCCAGTAACCCTGTCATGAAAACAATTGCTCCCAGGAACAGTGTTAAAAGGCTTCCCTCTATTGGTACATTAAAGGCTATCCTGCCTATAACAAGTCCGAACGACAGATCTGCCAGCCCAATCAGAAGGAAGGGAAACATCTTGGAGATAATCAACTGGTGTTTTCTGACCGGAGTTACATTCATCTGTTCGATGGTGCCACTCTCCTTCTCCTTAACCATATTCAGTCCTGAAAGCAGAAAACTGATGGCCGTTACAAGTATAACAAGTATACCCGGCAGCATGTAGTGCTTGTAGTCAAGCATTTCATTATACCATAACCGGTTAGAGATTGTTATGGCAGGCAACCTCTGTTGTCCGTCCGACAGACCCGACGGATTAGATAGTTCGCTGTTGTAGTCACGTATTATACCGTTAAGGTAGCTCCATGTCAGCTGAGCTCCAACAGCGTTTATTGCATTCACAATGACCTGAAGCTTTGCACCCCCCTCTGTAATGATCTCCTTTTCAAATCCATCGGGAAAAGTTATAATAAGGTCACACCCCCCTGCCTGCATAATCTTTTCAGCGTGCCATGATGACTCTGTGTAGCCCCCGAGAATGAAGAACCCGGAGCCGCTCAGCCTGTTGATAAGGTTGCGGCTTGCCTGTGAAAGGTCATGGTCGACAACAGCCATCCTCACATTCTTTATCTCGAAAGTTACTGCCGGTACAAGAATCAGCATCTGCAGCAGGGGTACGACAAATACGGCTCTCAGGATAAGGCTGTTGCGACTTATCTGGCTGAACTCCTTTCTTATGAGGTACAGTATTGTTCTCATCTTCAGTCTCTTTATTCCAGCCGGGTTTTAAATTTCCTGATACTGACAACTATGAAAAGGAGAGTTGCTCCGCCAATGAAGAGAGTTTCCTTCCATATATCAGAAAAACCGTTGCCTTTAATCATGATACTCTTGATAATTACCACGAACCATCGGGGAGGCAGTATGAAGCTCACATAATCGTAGGCCTTCGGCATATACTCGATCGGAAAGATAAAGCCTGAAAGCAGAAGAGAAGGTAGCAACAGACCCAGGAATGATATGAAGATTGCCTTCTGCATTGTTGATGCCATGGTTGAAATCATGATGCCCAGCGAGAGGCCCATAAGTATGTAGAGCATGCATTCGGCAAGCAGCAGCATGAGGCTGCCTTTTACCGGAAGCCTGAAGACGAACCATGAAAGCAGTAGTATTACAATTACATTAATGAATGAGAGGAAGAAATAGGGGGCCACCTTGCCGAGTATTATCTGCACCGGCCTGAGGGGAGAGACCAGCAGCACTTCCATGGTTCCGAACTCCTTCTCGCGGGTGATTGTAACCGAGGTCATGAGTGCACACACCAGTATAAGTATCAGGGTTATGACACCCGGTACAAACATATAGTGACTGCGCAATTCAGGGTTGTACATCATCCTGACCTCAGGAATTACCGGTGTGAATGTTATTCCTCTGCCAGCAATAATTTCGATGATGCTTTCGTTGATGATTGCGCTCGCGTAGCTTGTTATAAGGCTGGCCACATTTGGTTCCGAACCATCGGCTATAATTGCAATTTCGGCGGGTTCACCGGAGATCACTTTTCTGCCGAAGTTCTCACCGAAAACAATCACCGCTTTGACATCACCGGCCTTGAACACAGGATCTATTGCGTTCATTGAATTCAACTCAGCAGCCTGGCGGAAGAAATCAGTGGCCATCAGCCGCGAGGTGATGGTGCGTGTTATCTCATCCCTTGAATTGTCAAGTATGCCAATTTTTGCGTCCTTCAGGTCGTTTGTAACCACGAAACCGAAAAGAATAATCTGGCTTGCCGGTATGCCGAAAAGAATGATAAGAGTTCTGTAATCCCTGAAGATATGAAGGAACTCCTTCCGCACAAATCCCAGAAACCTTTTCATGACATTTCCTGATTAACCCGACGTACTATCTTCACAAATACCTCATCGATTGAAGCAGCATTATATTTCTCCCTTAGTACGGCAGGAGTGTCGAGAACCACTATCCTTCCTTCGTTTATAACCGATACCCTGTTGCAATACTCAGCTTCATCCATATAGTGTGTGGTTACGAATACCGTTATGCCTGAATCAGAAGCCTCATAGATCAGTTCCCAGAAGTTACGCCTTGTTACCGGATCGACTCCGCCGGTAGGCTCATCAAGGAATACGATTGACGGTTTGTGGAAGATTGCAGCAGAGAAGGCCAGTTTTTGCCTGTGCCCTGTTGGAAGTCTTCCAATAAGCGTATCACGGAACCTTGTGAAGTCAAGCTTCTGCAGAAGTTCCTCCATGCGTCTGCGGATATCTCCCCTGCTCATTCCATATATTCCACCATAGAGAAGCATATTCTCACTGACGGTAAGGTCTTCATAGAGTGAGAATTTCTGGCACATGTAACCAATGTTTCTCTTAACCTGTTCGCTTTGCCTGCATACATCAAAGCCTGCAACGAAGACTTCACCCGAGGTCGGTTTTGAAAGGCCGCAAAGTATTCTTATTGCAGTCGTCTTGCCTGCTCCGTTGGCACCGAGGAAACCGAATATCTCGCCGCGCCTGACATCAAAGGTCAGCATGTCATTTGCTGTAAATGAGCCAAACTTCTTGACAAGATTTTTTACTGCAATAGCATTTTCATTCATGCTTCACCCTCCCGCTGGTAAGTTGCAGAAACCGGTCCTCAATTGACGGTGCCGCCGGTATTGCCCTGTGGCCCTGAATGCCGAGCGATCTCATGTAGTAGTCAATTTCATTTGCTTCCGGCTCTCTCCTGAATGTTACATGCACCGAATCGCCGAAGGCAAATGCCGAAACAGTAATCTCCCAGTTGCGCAGTGCATTAAGCAGCTTATAGGTATCGGTCGCATTTGCATGCCAGACAATTCCCTTAAAACCGGCCCTGATAGAGACAGGGGTGCCGCTTTCAAGTATCCTGCCCTCCTGTAGCAGGACAATTGTATCGCATCTGTCA
>CAYUOS010000081.1:0-14626 GCA_964446435.1 uncultured Rikenellaceae bacterium
GCCGAAAATCAAGCATATTTGTTTTCTGGTAACATTTTTGGGCGAACAATGTTCTTCTTACTACTATATGGTCTACTCGATAGCAAGAAATCAAGTCTTAGAAGCCTGGAGCAAGCTTTTACAACCAGAAAGTTTAAGGTGCTATTTAAAATAGATCCTCTTCAGCAGATAAAATACAACTCTCTGTCAGACAGGTTAGCTACGATGAATGTTGACTTTTTCAAGGATGCTTATGAGTTGTTCTATAAGGTACTTTCGTCTCATTATAAGGAGACTGACCTTCTCTCATACAACATCGTAAGAGTTGACTCCACAATGGTAGCAGAAGCTGCAAATAAACTGGAGAAGGGTATGATAATTGGCAATCAGACCCAGAAAAAGTCTACACAGGTAAAGTACACCTTCAGTATGACGAATTTTTTACCTAGTAGTGCAGAGATATTTACCGATCAAAGCGCGCTTAATGAGTCTCTTACAATACCTCAGGTAATAAAAAACTACATTCACAATAAAGACAACAATGTGTTTGTTTTTGATCGTGGAGTGAAAAGCAGGAAGGTGTTTGACGAACTTGATGAAGAGTTGCAGTTCGTTACCAGAATCACTCCTGGTAGTCGTTATGAACTTTTGGAATCATTTAAGTTGGAGGATAATCTGGTTGTAGGAAACCTTTCCATTAAATCAGATGATAGAGTTCATCTATTTGATAAACGCAAGAATAAATCCAATCCGTTTCGCCTCATTCAGACTGAAGACAAAAAGGGAAAGGAGTTATGGTTTATTACTAACCTATTGGAACACAGCGTTGATACAATAATTGAAATATATAAAAAGCGCTGGGACATTGAAGTGTTCTTCAGATTTATCAAGCAAGAGTTGAACTTTAAACACCTCATATCAACAAAGGTGAACGGATTAAAGATCATGCTTTACATGACTATGATTGCGGCGATGCTTATCCTGGTGTACAAAAAGGCAAATGGCTTAGGATACAAGCTGGCAACGTTCAAACTCTTCTATGATCTAGATGATATTTATGGAGAAATGCTAGTGGAAAGACTCGGTGGTGACCCGAGCCTTGTCTTTCGATGACATCATAAAACACGTTCTATATCATTGATTATTAACAATTAAAATAAACAAGAAAAAAGTTCTTTGAGTAAGCAAAAAAGGTTTCGAACACTACAGGGCGAAGGGCGAAGGGCGCGGGGCCAGGGAACAGGGAACAGGGTGCGGGGCGCAGGGTGCGGGGCGCGGGGCCAGGGAACAGGGAACAGGGTGCGGGGCGCAGGAAATAAAAAGGGGACTCCGGTAATCGGGGTCCCCTTTGTCATTATGAAATTTCAGAAGTTACTGTACTATTGAAGCGAATGTATTGTTCACGAAATACCTGGCGAACTCAAGGTCAGTCCTTGCATAAGCTTTCCACTGTGGGTTGGCTCCTACAGCCTGACGAAGGTTGTTGAACATATAGTCGTTGTCCTGCATGCGTGCACCCAGTACTGCCTTCATGTACGCGGTCATGCCATCAGCATCAGCCTGAACACTGTCAAGAACAGTCTTGGCGCGGGTGTTGTCACCTTTAAGAAGGAGGGCATGTCCGAGAGCGTATGATGGCTCGTTGCCAAAGAAATTGACAGCCTGATCGTATTCACCCTTCTTGGTTGCTATGATACCCAGTCCGTATTTTGATTCAGCGGTAGCAGCAGTCATCGATGTGAAGTACTCCTCAGCCTTAACTGTTTCGCCCTTGAGCAGAGCTGCAAAACCGAGGTTATTCTTGACAACGTCGTTATTCTGTAGAGCCTTGGCAGCTTCAAATGCCTTGACAGCCGCATCAACATTACCCAGATGCATGTTGGTGTAGCCAATGTTATTGTGAGCGCGGAAGCACTTCGGATAGTTTTCTGCTGCTATCTGGTAATACTTGAGTTTCTCATTATTATCAGTAGTAAGTGTTGCAGCATAAAGCATCTCCTCAAGACCCAGTTCCTTGGGATCACTCTTAATCTGAGCGAGAATCTCCTCATCAGTACGGCCTATCTTATTTGCATTCACTATAAGTTGTGACCTTCTGAGCTTAGGAAGAATATCTGTCTTCAGTACCTCAAATGCAGCTGACATGTTCCTGATCTCCTGTTCGCGGACAGCAGGATCACTGTACATTGAAAGAACGCGCAGTATCAGATCCTTATCACGAATTGAAGAAGCTTCAACTTCCTTTCTGAAACCTTCCCAGTCTTCAGCAGTAGTTTTGTTTGTGAAGAATCCGGGGTTCTTGGCATCCTCGATTTTCTGGAAATCATTCTTTATGAGCCTGTCGGCAGCGGTACCTCTCTGCTGTGACAGCTTCTCATTGAAGTCGAATTTGCCATCGGGTGATGCGTATGAGCTTACGGTAACACCTGCGAACTCAAGGTTTTCTGCCTGGTTAACGGCGTTGATGTATTGCCTGAGAAGTTGCAGGTCTTCTGCCTTAAGCTCAGTACTGCGGATATCAGCCCTGTTGATAAGGTAATAGATACTTGCTATCTGACTCTCGGGTATTATTCTCTGGTAATTGTCCTTCACCATTACAGGCTTCGGAGCTTTTGCAGTAAGTGTTGATGTTGCAATAACACCATCAGCCAGTTTTACAGGATCAAAGTTCACGCTCTTGCCTCTGCGTGTGGCTGTAACCCTGAGGAAAAGCTCAGACTTTTTCATCTGGTCCTTGTAACCTACTGACGACTTATAATTGAAATTATCACCGGTGTAGTTAATAACCTCATTATTTGCCAGAACCTTTTCACCCTGCAGCATTACCTTTTCGAAAGCTACCTCACCGCCGTCAAAAACGAGTACGGGAACAGCTTCTGCTACTGTATTTCTGTCGAAATACTTAGCCGGGAAAACGCCCCTGATTGTCAGGGCAACAGTACCTCCGTGAGCTTCAAGAACCTTTGGGGTGACTTCGTATTTGATATCACCTGCGTTCTTCTGCATCTTTTTTAGCGGATTACAGCCGGTCATAACCAGCACTGCAAGTACAAGAACAAAAACGCTTCTGAAATTTTTCATGGTATTTATTTTAAGTGTTATTTAATAAATTATCTGATAATCAATAAAAATACAGGTTTTCTCCCAATTTGGTGCAAATCTAACATAAAAAAATCAAAAAATGCAAGTTCCGATTTCTTAAATTCATCTTAAAATTAGCCTGTTTATGCCCACTTCATGCTGTTCAGAGAAGATCTTACCAGTAAGAAGTTCGTAATCGTTTCTGTTATCGACAAAATCAATATTGGTAATGTCAAGGATAAGATACTTCATGTCTGAATTCTGTCTGAAGAAATTGAAATAGCCATCCTGTATGCTTTTCAGGTATTCCCTTGTGATTGACTTTTCATACTCTCTGCCTCTTTTTGAAATATTCTCAAGCAGTCTCTCCGTATCTGCATGAAGGTAAACATAGAGATCGGGACGCGGCACTGTAATATATATTATATCGAAAATCTGCCTGTAGAGAGTATATTCATCACTGCCGAGAGTCGATGATGCAAATATCAGCGACTTCATAAAATAGTAGTCTGAAATCATAAATGAGCTGAAGAGGTCGGGAGCGGTAAGCTCCTCCCTCAATTGCCTGTATCTCTCAGCAAGGAATGATAGTTCAAGCGGGAACGAATACTTCTCAGGGTCTTTATAGAACTTTGGGAGAAACGGATTATCGGCAAAGCGCTCGGTAATCAGTCTGGCATTGAAGTCTGAGGCTATCCTCGAGGCCAGGGTAGTTTTGCCCGCTCCTATATTGCCTTCAATTACAATATATTGAAACCCATTTTCCATTACAACCAAACAATACTTGTCAGGATACGAATATAATAAAAGAGGCGGTCAATTAATGCCGCCTCCATTATATTATTCAGTGAACCTCTTAATCCCTTCTGTCACGGTTTTCCCGCTCGGGCCGGTCATTTCTTTCATGACGATCGCCTCTTTCCGGACGGTCACTGCTTTCATGACGATCACCTCTTTCCGGACGGTCACTCCTTTCAGGACGGGGCAGAAGAGCCTTCCTCGAAAGCTTTAGCTTACCTGTCTTTGAGTCGATCTCGATAAGCTTCACCTCGACTTCCTGTCCCTCCTTCAGAACGTCCTCAACCTTATCGGTCTTCTTCCAGTCAATTTCCGAAATATGAAGCAGACCGTCCTTGTTTGGAAGTATTTCCACGAAGGCACCGAACTGAACGATAGTCTTCACCTTTCCCTTGTAGACCTGACCTACCTCAGGAACGGCGACAATCTTCTTCACCCAATCGAGTGCAGCAGTAATCGCCTCCTTGTTCTCACCGAAAATATTTACATCACCGCACCCGTTTATCTCTTCAACCACGATTGTAGTTCCGGTGGTACGCTGAATCTCCTGGATGACCTTACCTCCAGGACCGATGAGCGCTCCTATCAACTCCTTCGGGATTGTAAGCATCTCTATTCTTGGTGCGTGCGGCTTCAGTTCCGGACGGGGCTTGTCGATTACCTGTTCCATCACGTCGAGTATATGCAGCCTGCCTGCCCTGGCCTGGTCAAGTGCCTTAGCGAGTACCTCGTATGACAATCCGTCAACCTTGATATCCATTTGGGTGGCAGTAATACCATCTCGGGTTCCTGTAACCTTAAAATCCATATCTCCGAGGTGATCCTCATCGCCGAGAATATCTGACAACACAGCATACTTGCCTGTTTTTGTATCTGTAATAAGGCCCATTGCAATACCCGATACCGGTTTCTTCAGCTGTATGCCTGCATCCATCAGGGCAAGTGTTCCGGCACATACCGTTGCCATTGATGAAGAACCGTTTGACTCGAGGATGTCTGAAACAACCCTTATCGCATAGGGATTCTCCTCATCAGCCGGCATCATAACTTTCAGCGCGCGGTGTGCAAGGTTACCGTGGCCGATCTCCCTTCGACCGACACCTCTGTATGGCTTTGCATCACCCGTGCTAAACGGCGGAAAATTATAATGGAGAGTGAATTTCTCTGTTCCCTTGTTGAGAACGTCATCTATAATCTTCTCATCAAGCTTTGTTCCGAGTGTGACAGTAGTAAGAGCCTGCGTCTCACCTCTTGTAAAGAGTGAGGAACCATGGGTTGCCGGAAGTGGGTCAATTTCGCACTCTATCTGGCGTATCTCATCGGTTTTTCTGCCATCAAGCCTGATTCTGTCATCGAGTACCAGCCTTCTGGCTGCCTCCTTGTGAACATCATGGAAATATCTCTTAACCAGGGCTTCGTTGACAGGATTATCCTCATTGTACTGGGCAAGAAACTCAGTAAGCACAGCCTCAAAAGATTCAGATCTCTTGTGCTTATCAGCAGTAAGCGATTTTGCAACCGCGTAACACTTCTCATAGGTCTCATCCCATACCTTCTTCCTGAGGTCCTCATCATTTACCTCATGGCAATATTCACGCTTGACGGTCGAGCCAACCATTTCGGCGAACTTCTCCTGCGCCTTGCAATGCACCTTTATCGCCTCGTGGGCTACCTTGAGGGCTTCAAGCATCTCTGCCTCAGATACCTCTTTCATCTCACCCTCAACCATCATGATGTTGTCAAAGGTGGCACCCACGATAAGGTCCATGTCAGCCTCCTTCAGTTGCGTTGCGGTCGGATTGACAACGAAGCTGCCGTCAATTCTCGCAACCCTGACCTCTGAAATGGGGCCGTGGAACGGAATATCCGATACCATCAATGCTGCAGAAGCTGCCAGTCCGGCCAGAGAATCAGGAATAATATCCTTATCGGCCGATATCAGGTTTATTGTAACAAATGTCTCTGCGTGAAAATCATCAGGAAACAGAGGCCTTAAAGCCCTGTCAACCAGTCTAGAGATGAGTATCTCATAATCTGACGGCCGTGCTTCTCTCTTTAGGAAACCTCCGGGGAACCGGCCTGTTGATGCATATTTCTCCTTGTACTCAACCGACAGAGGCATAAAATCGACATCCTCCCTTGCCTCCTTTGCTGAGACAACTGTTGCCAGCAGCATTGTCTTGCCCATGCGCAGAAGGACCGAACCATCGGCCTGCCTGGCAAGCTTCCCTGTTTCAAGGGTGATAACTCTCCCGTCACCGAGATCGATATCTATTGTTTTCTTGTTAAACATACTTGTTGTTTGATTAATTGATTAGAATCTCACTGACTGTGAAATTAAGAAAAAAAGGCAATCTGAAATTGCCTTTTCTCATACCTACTTACGTATCTTGAGGGCTTTGATTATCGCACGATACCTCTCGATATCCTTGTCCTTCAGATAATCCAGCAGCCTGCGGCGCTTACCTACCATCTTGATAAGAGCCCTCTGGGTGCTGAAGTCCTTCCTGTTTCTCTTCAGGTGCTCGGTGAGATGCGATATTCTGTATGAAAAAAGCGCTATCTGACCTTCTGCCGTGCCAGTATCAATTTCCGACGTACCAAATGCTTTATAAAACTCCTGCTTCTTTTCTGTTGTCAAATACATGTCTTTACCCGTAAAAATATTGTTCGTCCAATTGTAAAATGTGTCTCCGATTTTGGAACGCAAAAATAAAACATTTTTATGTAATAACTCAAACAATTTCGCTTTTTTTTAATTGTTTACATCCCTTATGATTACAATGAACGAACCGTCTGTGAAAAAAGAGAGGGTTTCTGTTAAGATGATGCAAAAACCATGTAGCAGGTTGCTTTAAAAACCACTAACAACAAGAAGTTTATCAAACTTTTTTCAGGCTTGGTCAAAACACTCACCGGCATCTCATTCTACCTGCATGAATCCCGCTCGAGAAGTGTATTATGATCGGGTGCTGGCGTCATTCCCATACTGATCAGCTTCTGACCGTTGCGGCACTCAAGGCACCTTTTTTTCCGGCAATATTCGTTTAGCAGCTGGTTCAGTGCCTGTGAGTCGGATGCATTGGCTGCATCAACGCCTAACCTTTTCCATTCAGAGGTTATCCTGTTGTCTTCAGGTTTCAACTGTTCAAGCAGGCTGACGGCCCTGTCACAATAAAGCCGGTGGTCGCGGTTTCTGCCGTAAACGAATAACATGGGAACAATTACATTGATTATCAAAACATCGATCACTGCTCCACCGGCATTACCTGAACGTTTTGCAGAACCCTTGCCGAATGTGTAATGGTCTCTCCAGTAGTCTGAGGCCGGATTGTCGAGAAGGACATTCAGCTCTTCTGCTGTTGTTGCTTCGAGAATCTCGGAAAAGAGAGGCCTCTGCCTGCATACAAGTCCGGCAAGCTGAGAGAGGCGAATGGTGGGAAAGCCTGCGGGACGCAGCCTGTGAAACTTCCAAAGCCACCCATGCATCGGCACGAGGGAATATTTTGAGCGCAGCACACGAAATTCCTGTGCCAGATTCCTGAAGTATTCGTCATTGACAGCCTCCCTGAAAAGTTCGCCTGAAAGCATACCGGCCATTCCGTAAAGCAATGCCTCAACCTGCAGGCGGTTATCTGAATGTTTTCTGAGCAGTTTTAAAGGGAGATCTCTGGCCAGCATCTCAAAATTATCGGTATTTACCCGGGCCCCGAAATATCTTGCAACCAGCCTGTAAAGTGACTCTTCCCAGTCATTGCCGGTTTCGACGAGAATCGTCTCAATTATCTCTGTCTTTGCCTGCAGCCTTTCGATGGCAAGGCAGCTAAGCCAGTGTGTCATCAGGTATCTGTCAACCCGGTGCAGATCATTCTGGCAGGCAATGAGAAGCGGATTATTGACGTACTCAAGGTATTTCCAGTACACTGTCTCAGGGATCGACAACATGACTTCAGGTACCACTAGCCCAGAAGCTGTAACAGCCTGCCTGTCAGCATTGGCAACAATATGCAGAACCACATTGTTGTAAGCGTGGTCGGTATGGTGCCCGTGCCGGTACCAGTCAGATGAGTTCAGATGCACTTCGGCATTACCAATCCACATTGTTTCGCCGATTCTCACCCTGGCATTGAAGAAATCGGGACCGGAATCACGGTTGTATTCTCCGGGTGAAAATACCGCAATGGTGTTGCCCTCAGTATCAACCAATCTGTCTGAATCATACAGACGGTATTTCCATACAAAATGAAGAAACTCCTCTTTCATATCCTTTAGTTTAAATGCAGCAAACCAAAGATATGAAACAGGCGGTCAGAAAGCAAATAAAAAAGGTGCCGGGTATCGTTACCCCAGATAACCGGCCATCTCTTGCTGTACTTCCCTGGCTTTTTCGGCGGCAACCTTGTCGAAGTTTTCGCTGCTGTCGGCGAAGATGATTGCCCGTGAGGAGTTTACCAGCAATCCGCACCTGCTGTTCATGCCATACCTGACCACCTCGCTGAGGCTGCCGCCCTGTGCACCTATGCCGGGCACAAGCAGGAAATGATCGGGTACTATTGCCCGCACCTCCTTAAGCATCTCGGCCCTGGTGGCACCCACCACATACATCATGTTGTCGCTGCTACCCCATTTCTGTGAGATCCTGAGTACCTTTTCGAACAATCTCTCTCCGTTTTCAGTGTGATACTGGAAGTCATCGGCTCCCTTGTTGGAGGTAAGTGCCAGCAGTATCACCCACTTGCCATCGTATGACAAGAAAGGCGAAACCGAATCCTCTCCCATATACGGAGCGACAGTGACCGCATCGGCATTAAGATCATCAAAGAAGGCCCTGGCGTACATCTTCGAAGTGTTGCCGATATCGCCTCTCTTGGCATCGGCTATCACAAAGCAATCGGGATGATTTTCCTTAATATAACTGATGGTACGGGCTAATGACTCCCAGCCCCTGGTTCCGTTGCACTCATAGAAGGCTACATTGGGCTTGAAGGCAACTGCATACTCTGCAGTAGCGTCTATTATTCTGCGGTTGAATTCGAAAACAGGGTCGTCGCTCTTCAGAAGGTGTTCGGGAATCTTTGCCGTTTCGGTATCAAGACCGACGCAAAGGAATGATCTCTTTTTCAGGATGATTTCGTAAAGTTGCTGTGCCGTCATTATTGTCAGATTGCGCTCTCCTTGAGTCTCTCGGCATTTTCGGCCATCTGAAGCTTATCGATTATCTCCGAGATGTTGCCGTCAAGAACGGAAGGCAGGTTATACATTGTCAGGTTAATGCGGTGATCGGTCATACGACCCTGCGGATAGTTGTAGGTTCTGATCTTTGCCGACCTGTCACCTGTAGAGACCATCGTCTTCCGCTTGTGTGAAATCTCGTCAAGGTACTTCTGGTATTCAAGGTTATAAAGGCGGGTTCGAAGTTCCTTCATTGCTCTCTCAAGATTCTTAATCTGAGATTTCTCATCCTGGCATGTCACTACCACACCTGTTGGCACGTGCGTTAGCCTTATTGCCGAGTAGGTGGTATTTACCGACTGGCCGCCAGGACCGGACGAGCAGTATGTATCCTTTCTGATATCCTCATTTCTGATCTCCACGTCAAACTCGTCTGCCTCAGGCAGTACAGCCACGGTCGCAGCTGAAGTATGTACCCTTCCCTGGGTCTCCGTCTGCGGAACCCTCTGAACCCGGTGCACACCCGATTCATACTTCAGAATACCATATACACCCTCACCACTAACTGTGAAGACTATCTCCTTGTACCCTCCGGCGGTCCCATCGGAGAAGTGATTAATGTCTACCTTCCATCCCTGTATTTCGGCAAACTTGGTATACATCCTGAAGAGGTCGCCTGCGAAGATGCTTGCCTCATCACCACCGGTACCTGCCCTGATCTCCATAATGGCATTCTTGTCATCTTCAGGATCAGAAGGCAGCAGCAGTAGCTTAATCTCCTCCTCCATATCCGGAATTTTATCAGAGAGTTCTTCAATCTCGGCCTTTGCCATCTCCCGCATCTCCTCATCCTTCTCTACTGCAAGAAGTTCCTTGGCTGACTTCAGGTTGCCAATGGCCAGCCTGTACTTGTCATAAGCCTCTATAACCGGATGAAGTTCCTTGTACTCCTTGTTGAGCTTCACATATCTCTTCATGTCGCTCATTATGTCAGGACTGGTGAGTAACTCGCCGACTTCAGTGAAGCGGCGTTTAACCCCCTCGAGTTTATCCAATATCAGATTGTTTGCCATATAACCGGAATTTTTTCCGGTGCAAAATTAGTAATAAAGTAGATTGAATGAATGATGTTTATGCTGCCATCCAGATATAAGGCCAAAACTACCATTATCGCTTAATTATCAAATAAAACTCCAACTACCTAAGCAGGTAGTATTATGTCTAAAGTAAGAAATTCAATAAGCCTTCTTTAATTTTGCCACTACTATCCATGGATTTGAGTTTTCATCGGCAGCCATTATCCTGGCTTTCAGCTTCTCATATTCTTCCTGGTTAAACTTAAGCTCGGGTGGCAAAAGTTTTGCCTTCTGAAGTGTCTCGAGGTTAGTGATTCTGCTCTTTAAGACAAGAGGTTCAATGGTTTGGAATACTTCATTTTCTGAAAAAACACCTGTCGGCCAGAAAGAGTACCCACCATCCAGATCGTTAATTAATCCATTCCATTGGAGTTTCCCGGGTATGATGGACAAAGGGGCAATAGAGACCACACTACCGGTACCCTTGGTATAAACATAGTACCTTATCTCCCCTTTCATCCGCGCTGTCAGAAATATAACATTCCTGCTTTCAAGAAAACCGATAAAGTAAATTGTTTTATTTCTGACATCGTTATCTCCCTGCACTGTCCGTAATCTTCTATCCCATGTGAGATGATCCCTGCCAGCTTTCAGAATAAATCTTGCTTCGATTGATTCCCTCTTTGGGTCGTATCTGTAAACTGTGTCAATATTTGCCTCCCAGACTGTAAGTGAATCAGCATAGTTCCAGAAATTTGTTACAGACATCTTCATCACAAGAGGGTTTGGAGCCAGCTTACTGGTTCTTTGTAACAGATTAAGGTTGTTTCTTCCATTCAGATCTGATATTCTGAGAGAATATGGGTCTTCTTTTTTCAGATAAGGCATATTGGTCCAAAAAAAGAGCCTGTCGTTCTTGTATGCTGCAACGTCTCGTGGCATATCGGATTTTACCGTCTTTACCAGCCTTCCATCAGGTCTGAAAAGATGCACTCGTGCTCCGGTGCTTGATTCAAGTACTGTTAAGATGTCTGTACCATCAAGTATGTTGATTCTAACCGGTATAATATATTCTCCGGGGCCCCTTCCTATTGCACCAATCTTATTTAGGAACTTCCCGGTATTACTGAAACGAAGAATAATGAAATTATTTGTCAGAATAAATATTCCGTTACCCGTAACCAAGATTTCTCTGATCCCACGCATAAATGAGTGCTCGGTTGACTCGAGCTCAATGTACCTTATCTCACTAAAATAATCCGAAGTATAACAATATTGCTCCCTGCCAAGGGAGGGAGCAATATCTATTGCCTCGGGAACAACCACCTTTTGATTAATCCCTCGTCCCTGCGCCAACAGCTCTGAAGCACATATTGCTATCAGCAATAAACTGATAACGGCTAATCTTTTACCACCCATTTCAAATCTAATTCAGAATGTTACAACCTGGCAAGTCATTGAAAACAATCCAAACACTAACAATCAATATCAAATTTCCACTATATTTTCACAAATTCAAAAAAAAACATGTTCTCCAACATGTTTTTTTAGTATTATGATTTACTCTTTCCGGCAGATCAGGATTGATCCTACTATTGAGAGGTCGACTAACTTACAATTTTCATCTGTTACATTTGAGAATTACAGTCTTTAGCTATTAGATTTAAGATTTAATGCATGTCAGGAATATTATCGTCTGCCTGTCTCCACTTTTACCAACCCGGCCTCAGAAAGCAGTCCGATATAATTGATTATATCCTGCAGGTTAGTCTCTCCTGAGGTCATCTGTGCGTCGAGCAGTTTCTTGATGTCGAGTGCCGAGTTGACACCGTTGCACATTCTGCTGAGCTCGTGAGTATTGAGTCTTCCGGTCATCGGATATTTCTCCCTGACAGAACTGTCGACACCTGAAAGAACCTGGCTGTAGCCACGATAACTGCTCTCTTTAACCAATGGTGTTTCGCGCGGTATCATTGTTGCCGCCCTGATCTCAAGCTGAGTCGGCTTCGCGAGCACAACCGGTTTCTGACCAATGGCAACGGCTCTTCTCTTCATATAACTTTCAAAGGAGGCAAGTGCAGCCTTTCCGGCGGCATCAACCGCGGCGCTCTGCTCGGTGATATAAGTGTTGAAGCCTCTCTTGTCAGAAGCAAGTTCAAGTGTTGTAGCCAGGGTTGCCTTCTCATTTATCACGGCAGCTTCGATGTAGGTCCTGCCCAACCGGTATACAGTTGCAAAGTCAGCTGCCGATGCCCTGTCAAGTTCATCAACTGCCCTGTCGAGCTGCTTTCCTATGCGCTGGGTACCGTTACCCGTGATATCGGCAGCGATACGGGCAGCGGTTGCATCATCGGCGCTGGCAATGGTATAGGCTGCCGCTGCTCCTATAAAGCACACCCTCTTCATCTGGGTGGCATCGCACTTGTTCGCGAGATCCTCAGAGGTATGGTAGAAATGATCGGGCCAGGTAATCATCATAATTCCCGGAACCCCGACACCCCAGTCATTGAAGACCTCATGGTCGGATGCCCCGTAGTTATCATCGATGCGGAAATAGAAAGGATCATCAGACCCGCTGGGAGCGACAATACGCTTTAAAAAGCCGCCGCGGCCCGAAATGGCCAGTCCGGCCCTGTTGCCAAGTCCGACAAGGTTATAGTAGTGCTCCATCACATCATTTATATAGTGCGGATTGCCGTAGGTGGTGCGGTGCAGGCACAGGAATGACTGGCTTTTCGCAAGCCAGAGACCCACCATATCGAGATTGATATTACACAAAGTCTTAGCCATAATATCATTATGTTCCCTCACCCACGGTCCGGTACCCGAGAACTCGGGAACCCAGATAAACCTGATGGTCCTTTTAGGGCGTTCAATAACGCCGTTATCGATCATTGTTCGCAGCATCCTGGCTATCTCGAGAATTGCGGCGCTGCCCGAAATATTGTCGTTGGCGCCCTGCTTGACGAGTCCCTCGAAGAGGTGAGCTGAGAAAATGATCTCATCGGCATCGGGGTCACTGCCACTGATGTAGCATGTGGGTACTTCAAGGTTGTATGGTACAGTCTGTGATTCCACCACTGCATGAACGGTTATCCTCTCTCCCCGCAGCAGTCTGTCGCGAAGCAGGTGTCCCTCACGCGGAGGCAGGAAAAAACCAAACCTTGCTGTACCGCCGGCCTGTCCGCCTCGTCCGCCGATACCGGTAATCGGTATTGCCAGGGGTGCTATCAGCGGCCTCGGTGAGTCGAACGAAACCGTACCCAGGGCTCCTCTTGAAGAACCCATGCTGTGTGCTGCCGAAATGCTTCCCGAGGTCACTATGATCTTACCTGTTACATCAATCCTGTCGAAGTCGACAGCACGTCCCTCACCGACCCAAACCAGTTCGGCGGTTACGTCACTATTCTGGCTGCCTGAGGCAAGCATGGCATTCATATCCATGAAATCGGCAATTTTGGAGCGGCCCGGACTGATCTCCCAGAGCTCACCGCGGATACCATCCCATGTGGTTCCGCCGGGATACCTCTTTACTTCGGCTCCCTCAAGCTTGTATTCCAGCAGCTTTTTATACACGTAGTCAGATTCGAACAGAATATCGGTATACTCTGACAGCGGCCTGTCGTGGATGTATGCACCCATCTCAATAATATGGTTGAGAGCGGTTTCACCCGACGCCCGACCGATGAACTCATCGATGGTACGCTCTGGAAGCAGGAACTTCAGGGTTGAATTCTGTGCCGTCACGCTGCTGATGGTGCAGATTACGGCCGCTATTGCTGCGATAAAAGGTCTGATCTTCATGGCAAACTGGTTAGGTTAATGTAGAAGTGGTTTAAAGTTCTAAAAGTAAACAACTATCCGCTTTGCAGCCTCCGCGCCGCGTCACATTTCACATTATTTAACACAGCGGGGGCTGTTTTCGATTCTAACCCTGTTTTGCTACCTTTGCCCTGCAACACGATACCGATGACACAGCAAGAGAGATATTCGGGGCGCGGCGTCTCAGCCTCGAAGGATGATGTTCACAAAGCCATCTCCTCCGTTGACAAGGGCATCTTCCCAAGGGCATTTTGCAAGATAGTTCCTGACTTTCTGGGCGGCGACCCTGCCTGGTGCAACATAATGCACGCCGACGGGGCCGGTACCAAGTCATCACTTGCCTATATCTACTGGAGAGAGACCGGCGACCTGTCTGTATGGCATGGCATTGCCCGCGATGCCATAGTGATGAATACTGACGACCTGCTTTGCATCGGGGCCTGTGACAATATCCTGCTTTCATCGACCATCGGCCGCAACAAGAATCTGATTCCGGGCGAAGTAATTGCTGCAATTATTGATGGAACCGAGGCCTGCCTGGCAGAGCTGCGGGATCTCGGAATGGGAATATACTCCACCGGCGGCGAAACGGCTGACGTTGGTGACCTGGTGAGGACCATCATCGTCGATTCTACGGTAACGGCACGGATGAAAAGGAGTGATGTAATCTCCAACAACCGCATTGCTGCCGGCGATGT
>CAYUOS010000082.1:0-14550 GCA_964446435.1 uncultured Rikenellaceae bacterium
CGGCAGGACTCAATGGACAAACATGTGTGAAGATCACCAATGCGGTAAGGGTTTCCGTTATCAACTTCGTTCCGGGCTCTATTGCAGGTGATCAGACTATCTGCGAGAACACGGCCCCGGTTCCGCTTACAAGCGTGACACCAACCGGAGACGGCACATTCACCTACAGGTGGTTCGTAAGCGTCGATGGCGTAAACTTTGCGCAGATACCTGGTGCAATTAACGAGACCTTCAGTCCGGGTACCCTTACCCAGGACAGGTGGTACTACCGCGAGGTGACTGCGATGCTGAACGGCCACACCTGCACCGATGTGACCAACACGGTTTGGATAGCTGTCAACAACCTCGATGCAGGGTCGATCGCCGGTGAGATCACGATATGTGAGGGCGACACACCTCCGGCGCTTACCAGTGTGACACCTGTTGTTGACGGAATTGTCACCTACCAGTGGAGGAGCAGCACCGACGGCGTCAACTACCTGAATATCGCGGGCGCGACCTCAGAGACATTTGCTCCGGGAGCGCTGACGCAGGATACATGGTACATGCGTGAGGTCACGTCGACCTTCAACGGGGTGCCGTGCAGCAAGCTTACCAATGCGGTTAAGATTACCGTCAACAATGTGACTCCGGGAACCATAATTGCCGATCAGACCATTTGCAACGGTTCGACACCTGTTCCGTTCTCGAGCGTTGTCCACGGCATGGGCGACGGCGTGATCACCTACCAGTGGCAGTCGGGCACCGATGGCGTCAACTTTACCGACATCGCCGGAGCCAACTTCATGGTATATGCTTCGCCACCGCTGACACAGGATACCTGGTTCAGGCGCGTTACTTCGTCGCTGCTTGACGGAGTTACCTGCTCGGCTGTCAGCAACGTGGTAAGGGTTACCGTAAATGAGGTTTACGGGGGAACCATTGGCACTGATCAGGCGATATGCTATGGTACAGCGCCGCTGCCGCTCACCAGCACCGATGACGGTAGTGGTACCGGTATTGTGACATACCAGTGGCTCAGAAGCAATAACAATGTGATCTTCAATACTATTCCGGGTGAGACAGGACCAACCTATGCTCCCGGTGTGCTGATGGCCGAGACATACTTCAAGAGGGTTCTTGTGAGTGTGCAGAACGGTATTACATGTACTGCCGAGAGCAATGTGATAACCATATCGATCAATCCTCTGCCGATAGCCATACTTACGGGTGTGGCGACGATATGTCCGGGAGAGAGTGCGGTACTGAATGTGAATCTGCCTGTCGGTCAGGCTCCGTTTGAGCTTGAGATCGAAAACCTGGGCATAGTAAGTAATTATTTCAGCGATGCAGACATAATTGTCAGTCCGCTGGTTACCACTACCTACAGGCTTCTGAGGGTTACCGATGCCAACGGATGCGAGGTGATTGCTCCTGTTGGCAACCTGATGGGCACGGCCACGGTTACTGTACGTGATCTTCCGGTTATTACCGATCAGCCGATTTCAGCCATCATCTGTGAGTATGGAATAGTTACCTTCAGTGTGATAGCAACGGGTGACGACCTTACCTACCAGTGGTTTGTGAACGACGGAGTTAATCCGCCGGCGCCGATTACTGACGGAGGCGTTTACTTCGGGGCACAGACATCGTCACTGATGCTGTTCGGTCCGACCAGGCTGATGGATGGTTTCAGGTTCTATGCTGAGGTTTATGGTTGCGGTGCAACTGCGACATCAAACGAGGCTACCCTGACGGTCAACCAGGTTCCTGAGATACAGGCTCATCCGAAGGATTCGACGATTTGCATGGGCGCCCCGGTATCATTCACTGTCGATGCCACGGGTTCGGGACTTGTATACGAGTGGCAGGTGAAGATAGGCGCAGCCAACTTCGTGCCTGTTATCGATGACGGCAACATCACCGGATCTGCGACGGCCACCCTCAACATTGCGAGTGTCCCCGGTTCCTTCAATAACTACATATTCAGGGTCAGGATTAGCGGAATCTGCGGTGCGCCGGTATTCTCGAACTTCGCGTTCCTGAGGGTGCAGCTGCCGCCTGTTCCGACGATTAATCCGGTTAACAGGTCGGTATGTGCCGATGGCGGACCGGTTTACTTCATTGCCAACGGAACCGGCATCATCGACTCGATAAGATGGCAGGTTTCGGTTGACGGTGTTAACTGGAACGACATCTATGACAACGAGATCTACAGTGGTACCACATCGCAGCAGCTGGCGCTGGTGGGTGTACCGGCTTCGTATAACGGATACCGGTACAGGCTTGCGCTGAAGGCTTTCTGCACCACTTCGTACGGTCTGCCTGCCACCCTGACGGTGAATCCGCTGCCGGTGGTTGACTTCTCGGCGATTGATCCGATCAACCTCTGTGGAGGCGTTCCGCTGGTTCTCAACGGGAATCCATCCGGTGGCTCGGGTGTATGGACACAGCACCGCTGGATGGGTGATATCGCTCCGCTGAATTCGTTCACAACACAGAATCCGACATTCTTCACGACCCTTGGCGGTGATTATGTGCTGGTGTATACGGTTACCGACAATAACGGCTGCCGTGGCTCAGATACGCTCACAGTGAGGGTTGAGAAGCCGATGGCTCTGTTTGTGCCGAGCGTGGCTGCCGGATGTACCGACCTTGAGGTTACCTTCGACAATTCGATGTCGACAGGCTACACCTCAATATTCTGGAACTTTGGCGACGGCTTCACCTCAACGGCGGAGAACCCGACACACACATACGTGAACAACACCGGTGCAATTCAGTTCTACGATGTTCTGATGAGGATTACGTCGGCCAGCGGTTGCCAGGATTCTATGAGTATAGGCACTACGGTTTTCCCTGAGGTTGATGCAGCCTTTACGCTCAGTGCTGATACGATTTGTTCATGTGAGACTGTGACCCTGGTTGCCGAGCCTGGCGCCTTGCAGTACAACTGGGTATACGGCGACGGTGATTCGAGATCCGGACTTAGTGTCGACAGGCACATGTATATGAACCTGACAGAGA
This sequence comes from uncultured Rikenellaceae bacterium, assembly GCA_964446435.1. Classification (GTDB taxonomy): domain Bacteria; phylum Bacteroidota; class Bacteroidia; order Bacteroidales; family VadinHA17; genus SLNP01. The sequence goes on from CAYUOS010000082.1 coordinate 3,007, forward strand.
ATCCGGTTACCTATACTATTATTCTGACTACAAGGTCGTTCTTCGGTTGCGAGTCGACCACTTCACGCAACATAGTTGTATACCCGATGCCGAAGGCTGAGTTTACTGCTTCGCCGCCGCTGCAGGTATGGCCTGCCGCAACGGTGAACTTCACCAACCTGACCAATACAGGCAACTGGAGTTACCTCTGGAGGTTTGGTGACGGCAATACATCGACAGCATACCAGCCAACGCATACCTATGGCGCTCCGGGCAACTACATTGTGACGCTTATAGTGTCGAACGACAGGTGCCGCGACAGCATCTCGCATCCGGTGCAGGTACTGCCGACACCGCCGCTGGCATCTTTCGCCTACATTGAATCAGACTGCGGTCCGCTGACGGTAACGCTGAACAACACCTCGCAGTATGCCACAACATACCTGTGGGACTTTGGTGACGGCGGCGCTTCGACGGCAGCCAATCCGACCTACACCTGGACGATGGCAGGAACCTACAGGGTTACCCTGATAGCCTACGGCCCCGGCGGACAGTCGATCTACGACCAGATAATCGAGGTTTACCAGACACCGGTTGCATACTTCCAGTTCACTCCCGAGAGGGTTTACGTGAACGACGAGAGGGTGAGGTTCTTCAACCTGAGCCAGTATGCCGAGAGCTACATCTGGCACTTCGGCGACGGCGACACATCACACCAGAAGGATCCTTTCCATAAGTATATGGTGAAGGGTATCTTCGATGTGACGCTGCATGCCTACAAGTTTTACACCACCCAGTCGGGAGCAGTGAAGGCCTGTGTGGGCAGCTACACGGCATCACCGGGAGTGCTTGTCGAGCCTGCGGGAGTGATAAGGTTTGCGACGGCGTTCATACCGAATAAGACCGGTCCGCAGCCCGATGCCACGCCTACACCGGCCACGATAGACCAGTTCTTCTTCCCGCCGGTAACCGAGCAGGTTGACAAGTACAAGCTGCAGATCTTCAACAGGTGGGGAGTTCTGATCTTCCAGAGCAACGACATCATGAAGGGATGGGACGGCTACTACAAGGGCAGGCTGGTGAAGCAGGGTGTCTATGTATGGCTCGTCGAAGGCAAGTATTCGAACGGCAAGCCGTTCAGGATGTCAGGCGATGTGACGGTGTTGCATTAGGAAAGGGCGTAAAAGGCGTAGAAGGGCGTAAAAGGCGTATAGGGGCATAATGGAATAGGGTCAGATTACGCTGATGATAAAGAGGGGGTTCTCGTTTGAGAGCCCCTTTTTTTATCAGGTCGTTCTTTGCTATGCATCGCAGAGGGGTTACATTTTAATCCCCGGCATAACCCCATCACCTTTGTCGCCGCCAAAAATATGTGTCAATATAATTCCATTTTTTATATCTTTGTTTCTCAGGTTGTTTTAACATAATAAGATGAAAAGAGAGAGTTTACTCCAAAGAATAGTTTGGGATTACAATATCTCTGAAAACGATATTGAGGCAGTACTCAAAGGACGGGCTGAGAAGGCAGGGCACTATACAAGGAGTATGTTGTTTCTTAAGATACTTGAGACGTATCCATGGTTCACAGTCTTAAAACTCTTTTCACCCGAGGAGATCAAAGATCTTCTTACAGATGATCTGTTAAAAAAAATGCGCTCACCCGCTTTAAGAAAGAAATATGAATTCATCAGGCAACGATTACAGAAAGTTATACCGGTTGCAGGCTGAAATTCTGATATTACGCATGCCGTACAGTATTCATTAGTTCCTACCCGCGAATACGGGCTTATTGACACCCCATCGAATATCCTGGCGAACAAACTTTCAGCGATTTATGGTCGTGATGAACCGAAGGATGTATTTGATATTGTTCATTTGGCTTTGAATTATTCATTCAACTGGCAGGAGATATTCTGGCACTGCAAGCAGAAAGCAGTTTTCTTGCAATCATTTCTATGTACTATTATGCTCAGAAGCAAGAAGAATGAATCATAAAACAAAAAATATATAATAATATTGAGTTGTATGTCAAATTATCATTAGAGGCTACTCATCTCGGCACATTTTATCCTTGAAACCGATATCTACCCCATACCAAGGCTTCTGGGACGGCACAAAAAAAACCGGCTACAGTGCAGCCGGTTTTGTGTTCCGTGGGGGGAAGTGTTATTTTTTCATCGTTAATATGAAACTCTGCCCAGGTTCTGGTAAAGCATGAACCACGCCAGCTCACGTACACCCAGGTCGGCATTCTTCTTGTCATCGAATGAGGGCTTGAAGTGTATCATGACCTCTTCTCCGGGATGCCAGTTGGCCGGGGTGCTGATATGCCTGCCTGCAACAGTCTGAAGAGCTATCAACGATCTTTTGATCTCTTCCATACTTCTGCCGACTGTCATGGGATAGTATGATATCGATTGTATGACATTGTCAGGATCGATGATGTACACACCCCTTACGGTCCTTTTATCGTTGCTGGCAGCATGAATCATACCATACTGGCGTGATACCCTGTATTGCCTGTCAACTGCCAGTGGTAAGTTTATCCTGACCTTACCATTGCCGTTGTAATCGACCTGTTCCATGGCAGTAATCCAGTCGCGATGCCTGTCAAGAGAGTCTACAGAGAGGATCAGGAATTTTGCGTTTAGCTTATTGAATTCCTCTTCCATGTGGGCAAGTTCAAGTATCTCTGATGAACATACGGGGGTAAAGTCCTCAGGATGGCTGAAGAGTATCTTCCAGCTGTTGCCAAAATCTTTGGGAAAGTTGATGGTTCCTTTTGTAGACTGAACTGTGAATGAGGGAGCTTTCTCACCTATCACGGGAATCCTTGTATTCTGCTGGGAATAGATTATCCCTACCAGCATCACAAAAGCCAGCATTAACATTAGTCTTTTCATAGTTTTGAGTTTAGTTATACGTGTAGGTTATAGTAACAAAACTGTGTCTGTATTGTTCATTTGAATTCTGAAGGAATTTTGAACAGTTGCATGTGATAATTGTTATTATTGTTGAATAATAGTGTCTTATGACCGCAGGAAAAAACATATCAGGTGTTTCATACAACTACACGGGGCGATCGTTGATTCTGCTCCTGGCTGTAGCGGTTTTTGCCATGGGCTCGTGTAAGAAAATGGATGACGATCAGAAGGGGATTAGCGGCACCCTCTTTTTCAATGCCGGAGAAAACTTTAACAATGTGGTGATAGATGTCCATTACTACCTGCCTAGAGGTGATGTTTCGAAAATGGGTTTCCAGGTGATAATGCATGATGAGAACCGGAATGGAAAGCAGGCTCTTTTGCCGTGGATTGATAAAGCAGAAGAGTACAGGCTGGTTCTGGTCGCACCGGAGTTCAGGAGTGATTATTTCGACAACCGAAGGTATGATGAAGGCAATATAATCGCCGGCTTCGGAACCCTTAATCCGCCTGAGAAGACAACATTCTGGCTGGTGGATAAGATCTTTGAATTTGTTCAGGAAGAGCTTGATCTGAGTTCCAGCAACTACAACATATATGGTCACTCAGCAGGTGCTGAATTCATTTACCGGTCGCTGATGTTCTATAATAGTCCGTATGTCTACAAGTCGATAGCCGCTAATCCTGGCTGGTACACATATCCCGATGTAACGATTGATTTTCCGTACGGTATTAACAACTATTGTGGTGATGTCATAAACTTCAGGAAGCGTTATCACGCCAAGGATATGACAATTCTGCTTGGAACCGCAGACACCCTGCGTAACGGTACGCTCAGGATTACCCCCCAGTCTGACGCACAGGGGCTGAACAGGTTAGAAAGAGGCAACAACCACTTCAACACAAACCAGCATTGGGCCGTCAGTGCCGGGCATCCATTCCTGTGGCACCTGCATCATGCACAGGATGTTGGCCATGATAATTCACTTATGTCTAAGGAGGCTGCTGACTATCTCTATGGCGGCCGCAGGTGAATAAAAAAACCGGCTGCGTTGAAGCCGGTTCTCAATTCCAATTATATCAATCGGATTATCAGTGTCAATACATTACATTGTTCAGGCTCTGGTATACCATGAACCACGTAAGCTCATGAATACCCAGTTCAGCATTCTTCCTTTCATCCAATGTAGGCTTGAAATGTATCATGACATCATTTCCGGGTTGCCAGTTGGCCGGTGTGCTGATATGCTTGCCGGTAACGGTCTGAAGAGCTATAAGCGATCTCTTGATCTCATCGATATTTCTTCCTATAGTCATAGGATAATATGAAATAGACTGAATGACATTATCAGGGTCAATAATGAATACACCCCGAACTGTCCTTTTATCACGGCTATCATTATGGATCATGCCGTACTGACGGGAAATCCTGTAATGTCTGTCAGTAGCCATAGGTAAATTAATCTTAACGTGTCCTCTTCCGAGATAATCTACCTCTTCCATTGCTCTTATCCAGTCCCGGTGAATGTCAACTGAGTCAACCGACATGATAAGAAATTTTGCGTTTAACTTATTGAATTCCTCCTCCATATATGCGATCTCAAGTATTTCAGATGAACATACGGGAGTGAAATCAGCCGGGTGGCTGAAGAGAATCTTCCAGCTACTACCGAAATCCTGGGGGAAATTGATGGTTCCGTTAGTAGTCTGTACCTTGAATGAAGGAGCTTTCTCCCCGATTACAGGGGTTCTTGTGTTCTGCTGGGAGTGAATCACTCCAACCAGCATGATTCCAGCCAGAATTAGTGAAGTCCTTTTCATAATATTGAGTTTAGTTATAAGATAAATTATATAAACAATCAAAAGGCCGAATTGTTCAAATGAAGTTTATAAGATTTTATGAACGGCAGAGGCCACATATATAAGACACAATGAATATCTACGCGGGGCCGGTGGTTCCCGTCACCAATAACAGACACCAGGCACATTAAATCAGGTATTGATGGGCTCTGTCAATTGGAAATTTTATTATCTTGTTGCCAGTCAGAATACCCTGACAGTTCCGGGCCGCAGCACGACTGACACGATTGTATACAAGCAGAGTCATATTGTTTTCAGGCCTGAGTAAAAAAAGCAAGACAAATTAATCACTGCTCCAGGAAGGAAGATACAAAGTTACTGGTATGAAGAGGATATTTTTTATTGTGCTGACGGCGGTTGTTTACTGCTTCGTTGCGGCGGGTCAGCAGAGCAGCGTTATCACAGAGAGATATTTCAGTGATCCTGATGTAATATTCGTAACGCCGAGCCTTTCAATCGATGAGGAGAGGCTAGCCTCCTATGACGAGGTTATGGAGTGGATATCGCACAATATATCGGGAAAGCCGGGGGCTGAGGTAAGGATAATCGGTCAGAGTGAGAGGGGTATTGATATACCTGTCATCTACCTCCGGCGGCCAGGCCAGGCTCCGAAGCTGAGAATCTGGATGCAGGGAGTGTTGCACGGCAATGAACCCTCAGGGGTTGAGGGATTGCTGCACCTGGCACTTCAGCTTCTTGATGATGAAGAGACCTCAGGGTTGCTTGATCATCTTTCTGTTGCCATTCTTCCAATAGCCAACGTTGACGGTTATGTGGCCAATACCCGTGCATCGGCCCGGGGCCTTGACCTTAACCGTGACCAGACCAGGTTTGCCGATCCTGTGAGCGTGATTATCAAGAAGGCCTTCATGGAATGGAGCCCGGACGTTGCTGCCGATTTTCACGAGTACACGCCTTCGAGGAGGGATTATTCTGGTTTCGGCAACAACGGAGCTACCATCTCATATGATGTAAAGTTTGTTGCCCCGGGGTCGCTGATTCTGACGGAGGGACAAAGACGGGCTTCTTATGAGATTCTGCAGAAGGAGGCCGAGAAGGTTCTTGATGAATACGGATACACTCATTTCTTTTATTTCACCTCAAGCATGTCAGGCGGAGAGATGGTGCTGAGCGCAGGAGCACAGACACCCCACTCGAGTTCGACATCCTATGCCCTTTCGAATGCAGTCTCCTTCTTTGTTGAGACCAGGGGTATAGGACTGGGTCGCACGTCGCTGGCCCGCAGGGCTCATGGCGTTTACCTTACTGCGCTGTCGATGCTTGAAAGCAGTGTAAGACATAAGGATGAGATAAGGGATATCGTTGAGACGGCAAAGAGGGAGACGATAATGCGCTCAAACGATATTGTGGTTGTGGCAGTGCCGGCTGAAAGTTACCATGACGTAATCTTCATTGACCTTGAAACGGCAGAGCCCATTGTAAAGCGCCTGAAGACCCTTGATTCCCGCGAACTGACGCCTGTACTGGTACGAAGCCGTCCGAAAGGGTATATCATTGAGTCTGCCACCGAAAGGGAGATATCAATTCTGAGAATCCTGGGCCTGGAGGTGGTTCCTCTTGAGCGTAAAATGAGATATCGCACAGAGAGCTATATTGTACAGGAACACAGGGTTGCCGGAACAATGTGGGAGGGTATTTATCCTGTTACAGTAACCACTGACATTAAAAGTGGGAGGAAAAGGTTTGGCAGGGGCGATTACTACGTCGACCTGGCCCAGGAGAATGCCAACTATGCGGTGGTTCTTCTTGAGCCCGAGTCGGCCAACGGCTTTGTCAACTACGCCGTTACCGCGGCACAATCCGGCAAACCCTTAAGGATACACAGGGTCGTTAAATAGTACCGGCAGAATGGTTATGAGTACAGATTTTGATATAACGGTTGTCGGTGCCGGTGTTGTGGGTCTGGCAATAGCCGCCCGCATTGCAGGACCATCCCACAGCGTCGTGGTGCTCGAGAAGCACAGGAAATTTGGACAGGAGACATCATCGCGCAACAGCGAGGTGATACACTCAGGCATCTATTATCCCCGTGGTTCCCTCAAGGCAGTACTCTGCGTGAGGGGACGGGAAATGCTGTATGAATACTGCAGGCAGCACGATGTGAGGTTCAGCAGATGCGGCAAGCTGGTCGTCGCTACCTCTGTTGACGAGGAGGCTGAACTCGGGGCAATACTTGAGACTGCTCGGGGCAACGGGGTTACCGACGGACGGATTATTGACGCCGGCGAGGTAAGGGAGAGGGAGCCAAATATCAGTGTGAGGAGCGCGATACATTTTCCGTCGTCGGGGATTGTCGACAGCCATGGGTTGATGAAGAGCCTTGAAACCACCAGCCTTTCAAATGGTGCAACATTTGCTTATGGGAATGAGCTGACGGGGCTGCGCATGAAAGGCGGCGGCAGCGAACCGGTTTTTTACGAACTGGAGGCAACAACGGCAGGGGGCGAGGCCTTCAGCTTTACCAGCAAGATAGTCATTAATGCTGCGGGTCTTGAGGCTGACAAGGTCGCTGCGATGGCCGGGTTGACCGGAACCAATGGCCCCGGGTATAAGCTTCACCTGCTTAAGGGGGAGTATTTCAGGATAGGCAACGGGAAGAACAGGCTGGTGAACGGACTCATATATCCTGTTCCGAATAAGAACATATCGAGCCTTGGGGTTCATGTTACGATCGACCTCGATGGCGGGGCCAAGCTGGGGCCTAATGAGGTGGTTCTTGAAAACGGCGTGGTCGATTATTCTGTCGATGCATCACACAGGGCTGACTTTTACCGGTCGGCGGCGAAGTTTCTTCCGTTTATTGAGCCTGAGGACCTGCATGCCGATCAGGCCGGAATACGTCCCAAGCTGCAAAAGCCCGGAGGGCCGTTTCATGACTTCGTGATAAAGAATGAAGCTGACGTTGGCTTTCCGGGGCTGATCAACCTTGTCGGCATTGAATCACCCGGTCTGACGGCCTGCCTTGCAATTGCTGAGTATGTGCATGGTTTGTTGCCGGAGAGGGGGTCGCAGACGGGGGCATAACCAGGCACAGATTGCTAAACAAGTGCAACTGAACCGGCCCGAAGCCAATCTCGTAGCCAGTGAGTGGCAATTCTGAAATCTGAAATCTGAAATCCCATACCCCCTTGTCGTTTCTTCACTTTTACTATCTTTGTAATCCTTTGTCGAAAAAGCGATGCCGCAACTGACTGAAATACCGAGGAGATTGCCGGGTATAATAGCACGCCGTACCGGAGACGAGTATGTTTTGGTTCCCGTTACAGACAACATTGCCGACATGAACAGTATGTACACCCTCAATGAAACAGCGGCCTTTGTGTGGGACAGGATTGACGGTTCCACTACTACGGAGGAAATTGCCAGGGCGCTTGCCGACGAATATGGTGAGGATATTGAGACCACGCGCAGCGATGTTCTGGCCTGCATCGGAGACCTTGAAAAGTACCTTATAACGACGCGATGAAAGAGTACACCCTGAATGTTGCCGGCTACAGGATACGGTTCGGCTCTATGATCGGCGGACCCGACCTTGCACCCGGCCCGCGGTTCCTGCGGAACGTCGTTAAAAGCGATGGCACCTACGATCTTTTCATCAGGGTTCACACCGGCGTCTTTCCGGTACCTGAGAACCTGAAGAGGGTTTTTCATGCACCGCTGATGGAGGAGATCGGCACCAGGCACCCGGTGCGTCGCCTCGAGAACTTCTGGAGCGTCTACAAGCACAAGTCGGGGCTTATGCTTAGCACGGTCTTCCCGCTTAACAGTCCCGACCTTCGTGGTTCGCTTCGCTACTCGCTGGAGGTTCCCGAATGGGACCTTTACGTTGAGGGAGCCACCGGACCGTTCGACCCCTTTGAATATCCGCTTGACGGGCTGATACTCTACTATCTGACCGTGATGAACGGCGACATCTTCATCCACGGATCGGCTGTAGAGCACGAGGGCAAGGGCTACCTTTTCACCGGTATTTCGGGCTCAGGCAAGACCACCATGGCCCGCATCTGGGAGAGGGAGGGTGCCCGTGTGATTCACGACGACCGCATCATCATACGCCGCGTACACGAGGGCTTCGAGCTGCACAACACCCCTGTATACAACGACGACGAGCCCCGCAACGTCCCGCTCAGCCGCATCTTCCTCATCGCCCACGGCATGCACAACGAAATCATACCCATGCGCGGCGCCAACGCCCTCTCGCGCGTCATGTCGAACTGCATACAGCACAACTGGAGCACCGAAATCATCGGCCAGCTCACCGGCTCACTCTACCTGCTCATCCAGACGATCCCCGTCTCCGGTTACTGGTTCGTGCCTGACTCATCAGCCGTTCAATTCGCGCTCACCAATGAGTCGTGAGGCCTCAGCCCTGAAACCCGGCCTCCACCTGCTCAGCCACGAGCTCCTCTCCGAAGGCTTCACCGTCCGCATCACCGCCACCGGCACCAGCATGTACCCCACAATCCGTGAGGGCGACGTGATAGAAATTGCTCCTCTCTGGGGAACCGTCGACCTGATTGAACCGGGAGAGGTGGTAGCGCTAAAGAGGACCGTCGACTTTGTGGTACACAGGTATATCGGCTCCTTTGAGCGCGATGGCCGGCACTGGGTCTTTACCCGTGGCGACAGCGTGATGAGGGCTGACGATCCGCTTCCCGCTGAGGCCGTGGCCGGCAGGGTAGTGGCAGTCTCAAGAGCGGGAGGCGCTATGCGCAGCATTAAGCCCCGGACGAATGTATTTCACAGGTGGAACAGGGCGAGGGTGATGATAAAAAATATAATGGGGCGAATAATTTAAGGGCGTATGAGGGCGTATGAGGGCATCAACGCCATTATTAGTATATTTACAACACCATGCGCAGAGTGAACTACTTACTCAGGTCTGTTTCGTTGGTGTGGGCCAGTTCGCCATTCTGGGCTACGGCAGGGGTATTGCTCACGCTCTTGCGCAGTATTTTGCCTCTGGTGCTGGTGTGGCTCGTCAAGGTTCTGGCAGACATTATCGCAATGCATATTTCAGGCGGAGCTGCTGCGGGTATTGCAGGAACCGTGGCCGAGGCTGCAGGGGTGGCAGGAACCGGAGCTGCCGGAGCCTTTGCCATGGCCGGCGATATTTTGTGGCCGGTTCTTGCTGTGGTGGCGGTATTCTTTGCCGATGAGGTTGCCGGAGAGCTTGGTGTCTATGTCCGTAGCAAACATGCCTTCTACTTCGAGACCGATGTTCATGTTATGCTGCATCGCAAGTCGATGGAACTCGACCTGATGCACTTCGAGAATCCCGAATACTATGATTACCTGGCCAGGGCATCACGTGAGGCACCCTACAGGCCGAATAGTATTATTGCCAACATGGTTTCACTGCTGCGGGGAGGTGTTGCGCTGGTACTGATGACAGCCCTTCTTGCAAGACTGCATCCGCTTCTTATACTTCTGGTGCTTGTAATAAATGCTCCCGGTGTATGGCTGAAGGTAAAATATGCCGGTATTATATACCGCACCAGGCGCGATCAGACCCCTCAAGCGCGCAAATCGCAGTACTACAGCTGGCTACTGACGGGCGACAGGCCTTCGAGGGAGGTGAGGCTATTCGGATTGGGAAGATATTTCAGGGAGTTATTCAACAATAGTTTCAGGACGAGGAAGAGTGAGGAGAACGCTATTCTAAAGAAGAGGGCGGTGCTGGAGATACTGTCGGGACTCTTCAGGGCGGCGGCCGTTTTTGCAGCCCTGTACTATCTCACCCGCGAGGTGATATCATTTAGTATTACCGCCGGCGATATGGCTATGTATCTTGTGGCCTTCAGGCAGGTTCTTGTATATGTGAGGGATATTGTGACTTCCGTGGCAGGATTGTATGAGGATAATCTCTTTATAAGCGATCTATTCAGGTTCCTCTCTCTTGAGGAGCGGGTAACCCCGGTTCCTCCGGTCGTATTGCCCCCGAAGCCACGCGAAGGACTTAAGATCAGGGATCTGACCTTTGCATATCCCGGAAGTGACAGGAATGCCCTCACAGGGGTTTCGTTCGACATTGGCAAGGGAGAGACCATCGCACTTGTGGGTCCCAATGGTTCCGGAAAGAGTACTCTGGTAAAGCTTCTGTGCAGGTTGTATGATCCTGATGGCGGATCAGTTCTTCTTGATGGCCATGATATCAGGTACATGGATCCGGAGGCGTACCGCAAGCTGTTTTCAGTTGTTTTTCAGGATTTTATGCTTTACAATATGGCTGCCGGCGAGAATATTCGTATCGGCCAGGTTGACGATCATGGTGCTGATGCACGTATAGCCGAGTCGGCCAGGAAGGCCGGGGTTCATGGGCTTCTCTCTTCGCTGCCACGGGGATATGACACTGTTATCGGGCGTCTGTTTGATGACAGCAGGGAGCTGAGCTGGGGTGAGTGGCAGAAGATAGCGCTGGCGCGTGCAATTTTCAGGCAGGCGCCGTTTCTGATACTTGATGAGCCGGTGAGCGCCCTTGATTCGATAACCGAGAATGAGATTTACAGCAATTTCTCTGGCATCAGGGGAAAGCGCACATGCCTTCTGATAAGCCATCGTTTTCCGCACATAACTGTGGCTGACCGCATCATTGTACTTGACAGGGGAGTGGTTGTTGAAACCGGCAGGCATGATGATCTTATGCGAAAGAAGGGTCTTTATCACCAGATGTATTCCACTCAGATAAGAGGCCAGAAGGAGTTACCGCCGGCGATTCAGGATTTCGTATAGCCATAGTTATACGAAATAGAAACTTCAT
>CAYUOS010000083.1:0-14517 GCA_964446435.1 uncultured Rikenellaceae bacterium
AACATCGGCCTTTATCTCTACGGCACGAAGTGCTTAAGCCGTATCTGTGGTAAAGAACGGATTGCCGGTTCCTCCGGCAATAATACAGACGTAGCCGCTCTCCATAGCCTGCACTGCCTTGTCTCGCGAGTAGAGTTCACCCACCGGTTCCATGCGTATTGACGTAAATACCTTGGCCTTGCCTCCCAGGTTGGTGATCTCGCTTTCAAGAGCCAGGCTGTTTATTACGGTGGCCAGCATTCCCATCTGATCACCCTTCACCCTGTCAAACCCGGCCCCGGTTCCGCTCAAACCCCTGAAAATATTGCCGCCACCGATAACTATGCCAACCTGGCAGCCATCAGCCGACACCTCAATTATCTGGGTGGCATACGAGGTAAGCACCGACTTGTCGAGCCCGTACTGACGGTCTCCGGCCAGTGATTCGCCGCTAAGCTTAAGTAGTATTCGCCTGTATTTCATATTTTGCCCCATCTGTTGGGAGACGAAAGTAATCAATTACTGCGGGAAACAAAAATCCCTGTCCCGATTAACAATCCGGCCAGGGAAATTTAATAAAAGAAGCCCGCTCGCAGCGGGCTTCTTTACAATATCTGTTATCTGGTTTTACAGATTGAGAGTGTACCTCGTAAATGCAGAAACAGTAAGGTCCTTGTTGATAGACTGAAGGTACTGCCTGATTGTCATTTTATTGTCCTTGACAAATTCCTGGTTGAGCAGGGTGCTCTCCTTGTAGAACTTGTTCAGCTTGCCTTCAGCGATCTTGTCGAGCATTGACTCGGGTTTTCCCTCACGACGAGCCTGTTCCCTTGCGATCTCCATCTCGGTGGCAAGCGTTTTTTCAGGAACATCACCCTTGTCGAGCGATACAGGATTCATAGCTGCAATCTGCATAGCGATATCCTTGTAAACCTGTATGTCGATACCATCCTTGTTGAATCCGGCCATGGTAGCGAGCTTGTTGCCAGGGTGAATATAGGGTTGCACATGTGCGGCATCAATTCTTGAGAAGAATGACAACTCTATCTTTTCGCCAATAACACCGATCTGTTCAATAATCCTTTCTGCAACACTCCTGCCTTCAAGCTCAAGGGCCAGTGCCTCCTCAAGGTTCTTTGACCCTGATTCGAGCGCCTTGTCGAGAATGCTGAAAGCAAATTTAACGAACTCCTCATTCTTTGCAACAAAATCAGTCTCGCAATTCAGCGCTATCATCATACCGATTTTGCCATCTGAAGTGGCCCGTGAAAGCACGACACCCTCAGAGGCATCCCTGTCGGCACGCTTGTTGGCAATTGCCTGTCCTTTTTTCCTTATTATCTCAATTGCCTTGTCGAAGTTTCCCTCGGCCTCTTCAAGGGCTTTCTTGCAATCCATCATGCCGGCACCTGTAACTCTTCTGAGTTTGGCAACATCGGCTGCACTTATAACTGACATATTCTTTCTGGTGATTTTGGTTAAATATTATTTCTCTTCTTCAGGGAGATCCTCAATCTCTTCCTCGAGGTCGAGATCTTCTTCAATGCTTTCGACAGCCTCAACCTCTGCGGCAATCTCTTCCTCCTCCTCTGCTAAAGCCACCCTTGCTGTACGCCTGGGTCTGCGCTTTTCGATAATCATATCGTCGTCTGAAGCCTTTTCTGAGGGCTCCTTGTCCTTTTCATTCTTCCTCTCGTTGAGCCCTTCCTCAATGGCACCGCACATAATATCGATAATAAGCGAGATTGATTTTGAGGCATCATCGTTTGCCGGTATTACAAAATCAATATCTGAAGGGTCAGAATTTGTGTCGACCATCGCAAATACCGGTATACCAAGCCTGTTGGCCTCCTTAACCGCAATGTGTTCCTTGCCCACATCGACGATGAACAGCGCCGATGGAAGCCTTGTAAGGTCGGCAATACTGCCAAGGTTCTTTTCAAGCTTGGCTCTCTGACGGGCTATCTGCAGTTTCTCCCTCTTTGAGAGGTTGCCCAGCGTTCCGTCACCGGCCATCTTGTCGATAGATGTCATTTTCTTTACTGCCTTTCTGATAGTGGGGAAGTTGGTAAGCATCCCTCCCGGCCAGCGCTCGGTAACGTAAGGCATTCCTGTCTTCTGAACTCTTTCGGCAACAATCTCCTTTGCCTGCTTCTTTGTAGCTACAAAAAGTACTTTCTTACCTGATTTTGCTATTTGCTTGAGTGCCGATGCGGCCTCATCGATCTTTACTGAAGTCTTCTCAAGATCGATTATGTGAATCCCGTTCTTCTCCATGAAAATGTAGGGAGCCATTGCAGGGTTCCACTTTCTCCTCAGATGCCCGAAGTGTACACCGGCATCGAGAAGCTGATTGAAATTTGTCCTTTGCATTTGATTTTTGTTAAAGTTTACATTCTGTTAAGTCAACCGCAGAGTAGTTCCATCGCCGGAAGTCACTGCAGTTTAGATACTAAACCTGCATCTATAATGACTGATTAACGCTTGCTGAACTGGAATCTTCTCCTGGCTTTCGGCTGGCCCGGCTTCTTCCTTTCAACCTCACGCGGGTCGCGTGTCAGGAATCCGCTGGCCCTGAGCTTCGGCTTGTACTCCTCGTCGATCTGAACAAGAGCCCTTGAGATGCCAAGACGCAGTGCCTCTGCCTGCCCCTTCACACCACCTCCGTCAAGATTTACGACAATGTCGTAACTGCCTTCAAGACCTAAAAGGTTCAGGGGCTGGGTAACCACATACTGAAGGGTTTCGGTACCGAAATACTCTTTGTAATCCCTATCATTGATTGTGATCTGCCCTTTGCCTTCACTCAGATAGACCCTCGCTACAGCAGCTTTTCTTCTTCCAATGGCATTGATTGCTTCCATTCTTCCTACTTGATGGTTTCTAATTCTACTTTCCTGGGTTTCTGGGCCTCATGAGGGTGCTTGTCGCCGACATACACATAAAGGTTCTTGTAAATTGCCCTGCCCAGCCTGTTCTTCGGAAGCATGCCCTTAACCGCATGTTCTATCAGACCCGCCGGATTCTTCCTGAGCATCTCCTCTGCTGTCGTAAACCTCTGGCCACCCGGATAACCCGTGTGCCTCACATACTCTTTATCGGACATTTTGTCGCCCGACAAGATAACTTTTTCACAATTGATAACTACAATGTTATCTCCGCAGTCCACATGAGGCGTAAAGTTCGTCTTGTGCTTCCCCCTCATCATTTTGGCAACCTTCGACGCAAGTCGGCCAAGCACCTGACCCTCCGCATCAACCAGCACCCAGTCTTTGTCAACAGTAGCCTTGTTGGCCGATACTGTTTTGTAGCTTAAAGTGTTCACTTCTTAACAGGTATTACTGTATTATAAAAGTTAAAAACCCCCTTTTTTGGGGTCTGCAAAAGTACAATATATTTTTGAAAAAAGAAAAACACCTCAATATATTCCTTTCAACCTTTTTCGGGGGAACCAAAATTCCTATTTTTACATGCTGCCACAGGAGCGCTCATGAGAACTCCCGACAGGCCGCTAACAATCTCAATTGCAATGGAAAAAGAGACAGACATCACATACCTCAGGGAGGCAATTTCGCTTGCCGGAAGAAACATTGTCGATGGGGGCGGACCCTTCGGAGCAGTAATTGTAAAGAACGGCGAAATTATTTCGGCCTCGGGAAACAGGGTGGTCAACAACTGTGACCCCACCGCCCATGCAGAGGTTCTTGCAATACGCGCCGCCGCCGGAAAACTCGGTACCCACTCACTGAATGACTGTGTACTCTATACATCGTGTGAACCCTGCCCGATGTGCCTCGGAGCTATCTACTGGGCAGGAATACAGCGTGTGGTCTTCGCCGCTACCCGATATGACGCCGCTGAGGCCGGATTCAATGATCAGCATATCTACAACGAAATATCGCTCGACATCGAAAAGCGATCAGTTGAATTCATAAATCTTGATGCCTC
The DNA here is from genome assembly GCA_964446435.1 of uncultured Rikenellaceae bacterium. Taxonomy (GTDB): domain Bacteria; phylum Bacteroidota; class Bacteroidia; order Bacteroidales; family VadinHA17; genus SLNP01. The sequence continues at coordinate 3,928 of CAYUOS010000083.1, forward strand.
CGGCGGTAGGGAGGTTTTCAGAAAATGGATCAGCTTCCCCGGAAAAATACCCTACTGATTGCGCCGGGAAATGCCATACGCCTTTTCAGGAATCCTGAGGTGCAGGGTTAGCGAGTGATCGAAGTGGTTCTCCTTCAGGTCATAATACCAGTCAAAGCCCAGGAAGAGATTAAGTAAACCGGTACTCCATGACCTGTTTAGATTTACCGATCCGGCAAGCAGAACTCTGCGGGGTACTGTCAAACCATCGCGGTAGTCTGAAAGGCTGCTGAACATCATATTGCCATTTGGCGAGTAGAAGTTCTCCGACATCCAGATACCGGCCTTAAAAAAAAGACTCCTCCAGGTGTGATCACCTGCCAGCATAAAAGCCCTTCCATTACTGAAGGGCATATGCGCAAGCTCCTTCATTGAATGGTATATAAAAGCGGTAACGCTCAGGCCGGTGCCGCCTTCTCCGGGCATAGCAGCTTCTCCCGGGTTAAAGACCATCCTCGTTCCGGCCGCCAGATTGATATGGGTCTCAACCTGACCTTCATAACTGCTTATCTGTCCACCACGGTGCTTCGCCAGCATCTGAACCGGTATCTCAAACCTGACCCGGTCGCCGGCATCCCCTGTCGTGTAAATGAATGACTCACCAACCGTAAACTCCTCCCTGAAATAATCACCTCTGAATATATGTCTCTCCCAGTCCACCCACGTGTCGCTGAAAATCCTTCTGCCCCTGAATAGAAGCTGTACCCCATCCTCAACAAAGGAGGTATAAACCTTTTCCTGTGCATAGTGCTGGTCGAACATCCTGTGCCGGTCGGGGCCCTGAAGTGAACCTACAGTCAACCGGGTATTCCTATTAATATCAAGACTAACCGAGAATACCGGCAAAATATCAGGACTGCCCTCATAACCTGACCAGAGAGAGGCGAAAACTCCTCCGCTGACTTTTATATTATCTGCAGGAGCCCATACCAGAAGTGGTTTAAGATGGCTCCCCGACAATGTGTAGCCCTCGGTTATCTGGTTAAAGTACTCATGGTTCCTGAAAAAGCTGATGCTGCCAAATGAAACCGCCAGTCTGACTGATGTAACGGTATCGGCTGCCGGTGCATTTCCCCTGATCGCTCCCTGGTTGAATATCAGAGCGGCAGCCAAAAAGGCAGTTATCAGCAGCAGGGATCTTTTCATCACTTTTTTCCAAAGATAATCATTTCAGTCGCACCAGTGTCTGATCGATTAATAGCTTCACGGCTACTATTTTTCTGCTTTTTTTTCCAATCTTTGCCGAAAATCGATCCGAAACAAAATGAACATCAGACTGAATTCATTCCGTTTTGTAAATAACCTCGGAGGCTGGACAGCCTTCCTTGTCTCGGCAATAGTCTACATAATGACTGTCGAACCCACAGTAAGTTTCTGGGATTGTGGAGAGTTCATCCTCTCTGCATACAAGATGCAGGTGGGCCATCCCCCGGGAGCGCCTTTCTGGCTGATTGTTGCCCGCTTCTTCACTCTCTTTGCGGGCGGTGATACCTCGAAGGTGGCACTGATGGTCAATATCATGTCAGCCCTGGCAAGTGCCGCAACGGTAATGTTCCTGTTCTGGACCATTACCCATATGGTGCGAAAGGTATTTGCCGGAGTGGCAGAGCCTGCGCGTGAACATCATTTCGTCATAATTGCGGCAGGTATGGTCGGCTCACTGGCATACGCTTTCACAGATACCTTCTGGTTTTCTGCCGTCGAAGGAGAGGTATATGCATTTTCATCACTCTTTACCGCAGTGGTATTCTGGGCAATGCTCAGGTGGGAAGAGGAAGCCGATGATGTGCGCTCGGGAAGATGGATAATACTGATCGCCTACCTTATGGGACTGTCAGTCGGCGTGCACCTTCTCAACCTGCTTGCCCTGCCGGCACTGGTAATAATATACTACTTCAAGAAGTATGAATTCACAAAGAAGGGATTCCTGTTAGCAATCCTTGTGTCGGCGCTTCTGCTCGGAGCACTTGTCTTCGTGGTTATTCCGGGTGTACCAAAGGCTGCCGGCTGGTTTGAGCTTCTGTTTGTAAACGGATTCGGTCTGCCATACGACACAGGTATGTTCTTCTACCTTGCCCTGCTGATTGCAGCCGTGGTATGGCTAATCAGGTACTCAGTGAGGAAGCGCCGCCTGGTGCTGAACTATATTGTCACCTCTTTTGCTTTTATCATAATCGGATACTCATCGTTCGCAATGATAATGATAAGGGCCGACGCACGTCCTCCCATGAATCAGAATGACCCGTCAGACGTTTTCTCATTTATATATTACATAAACCGCGAGCAGTACGGAAGCGTGCCCGTTCTTCACGGTCAGTCATTTGACGCTCCAATTACCGGGGTGTCACGCAAACTGGCAGGCTACAACCGCATTGACGGAAGGTATGAGCCCTACTACAGGTCAGAGTACCAGTACGATGAGAGGTTTACAGGATTCTTTCCCCGAATGTACAGCAGCGACCCTTCGCATGTTGAGGCATACAAACACTGGGGAGGAATAAAGGGCCGCAGGATAAAGGCCCCTGCAGGTTCTTCGGGTAAAAGTGAATACCTGCTTCCCACATTTGCCGAGAACCTGAGATTCTTCCTGAGATACCAGGTAGGTTACATGTATGGCCGCTATTTCATGTGGAATTTTGCCGGCCGGCAGAATGATATTCAGGGCAATGGTAACAAACTTCATGGTAACTGGATATCAGGCATTGCTCCAATCGATAACCTCAGGCTCGGAGACCAGTCTGCACTTCCCGATGACCTGAAAGGCAACAGGGCCCGAAACCGCTACTACCTGTTGCCCCTGCTGGCCGGACTTGCCGGAATGCTCTGGCAGTACCGTCGCGACAACAAGGATTTCATAGTAGTGCTTGCCTTCTTCTTCATGACAGGGGTTGCCATAATAATATACCTTAACCAATGGCCAAATCAACCGCGCGAAAGAGATTATGCTTATGCCGGATCGTTTTATGCATTTGCCATATGGATAGGCATGGGCATGATGTGGCTTTATGAACTCTTCATGAAACTAAAGGCAGGCAAGTACCCGGCTGTTATTGCATTTGTTATACTTATGGCAGCCGTCCCGGCACTGCTGCTGGCCGAGAACTGGGATGACCATGACCGGTCAGGAAGGTATACTGCCAGGGACATCGGATCAAACTACCTCAATTCATGCGCAGAGAATGCAGTAATACATACTTACGGAGACAACGACTCATTCCCCCTCTGGTATGTTCAGGATGTCGAGGGCGTAAGAACTGATATAAGGGTCGCCAACCTAAGCTACCTTCAGGCTGGATGGTACGTGGCAATGATGATGCAGAAAGCATACGAATCTGAACCACTGCCTCTTACCCTTCCTGCCGAAAAGTATATTGACGGCAGGAGAGAACAGATGCCTGTTAACCGGACAGTCGAAAGGCCTTTTGATGCTCGCGAGGTGGTCAGCTTTATTGGCCGCGAAGAGCAGGAACTGAAGGTCGACCTTACCGGCAGGGGCGACTGGGTGAATTACTTTCCGGTGCACCGCTTCAGCATACCTGTTGACACTGCAAGGGTTATTGCCAACGGCACGGTGCCTCAAAAAATGACCGATCGCATACTTTCACCAATGGTTTGGGAATTCAGGGGTGATATGGCCTTCAAGAATGATCTCTTCATTCTTGACCTTCTTGCAGGTAATGATTGGGAGAGACCGGTATATTTCTCAACGACGGTTCCACCATCGCAGTACAAGGGCCTCGACAGATTCTTCATCCAGGAGGGTCTGGCATACAGGCTCTCACCCGTAGACCTCTCAGGGATAGTCTCTGCCGGCCAGGGCTGGATAGATACTGACGTGATGTATGATAATATGATAAACAAATTCTCATGGGGCAATGCCGATGACCCAAGAGTATATCTCGACGAAACCAACCGCAGAATGTTCAGTAACTACAGACGGCTGTTCGGATCGCTCGCACTGGCTCTCCTTAACGAGGGAGATACCCTCAGGGCGATGGAGGTATGCGACAGGGGGATAGCCCTGGTTCCGGCCTCATCAATGGCTTATGACTCTTTTATGACAGATATTGCAAAGGCTCTCTATTCCGGCGGGCAGAAAGAGAGGGGCATGGTGCTTATTGAGACGATTCTTGACTATTCATTCAGTTATCTGGACTATATATATAATATGCCGCCTTCAGCCAGGTTCGGACTCGAATATCCTGTAGGCATCAACCTTCAGGGTGCGATCGAAATTCTCAATATCGCTGAAGACCTTGGTCTGGGTGATTTAAAGGACAGGATAGAGCCTGTTATCAACATGTATTATATGGAGCTGGTAGTCAGGAATGTAAGATGATGAGGTTCTACAGGCCTCCTCTGTTGCAGCGATTGCTGATGCCCGGGGCTCTGTTCAGACTCTATACAAACGGCAGGAAGGAGATAGCTCTTACTTTTGATGACGGCCCTGACCCGGATTCTACACCTTTGGTTCTTGACATGCTTGGCAGTGAGAATGTAACGGCTGCATTCTTTTGCAACGGAGAGAGGGCTGACAGATTTCCCGGTCTGATTAACCAGATTGCCAGTGCCGGACATATCGTCGGCAATCATGGATACCTCCACCTGAAGGGATTTGGTACCGGAATATCTGAATATGTCAGAAATGTGGAGATGGCTGCCGGGAATACCAGCGGATACCTTTTCAGGCCACCCTACGGGAACATTACACTAAGTCAGTACAAGGCTGTCAGCAGGAAATACAAGGTAGTGATGTGGGATCTGATGCCTTATGATTTCGATGTTTCAATCAGTGCAACCGTGGTCATGAAGACCATCCTCGCCAGGGTAAGACCCGGTTCGGTAATTGTTTTACACGATACTCCGGCAGGTAGCTGCCTGACAATACTTGGCAAGGTTATACGGGAGCTCGGTTCACTCGGTTACAGCTTTGTGAATCTGCAATGAAAAGGTGATTTTTTCTTTTGACACTTAGCAATATTGTTATATTTTTGAGCAATACGGATGGAAAGGCATAATCTGATGAATATTCTTATTTTGGGTTCGGGTGGTCGCGAACATGCAATCGCATGGAAACTGGCACAGAGTAGAAAGGTCGATTCAATATTCGTTGCACCCGGCAACTCAGGAACTGAGCAGTTAGGTGCTAATATCGACCTGAATCCCGAAGATTTCAATGCGGTAAAAAAGGCTGTCCTGGAACACGGAATAAAGATGGTGGTGGTGGGACCGGAGGCACCTCTTGTCGGAGGTATCACTGATTTCTTTGCAGCCGACAGTGAGCTGCGAGAAATACCGGTTATTGGTCCTGACAGAACAGGGGCAATGCTGGAGGGAAGCAAGCAGTTTGCAAAGGAGTTCATGAAGAGGCATAACATTCCGACGGCCGGCTTTGGCAGTTTTGTGCCGGGCGACCTTGAGAAGGCTCTCAGGTTCCTGCAGCAGAATAAACCCCCATATGTTCTGAAAGCCGACGGCCTTGCCAGCGGCAAGGGAGTGCTGATACTCGACAACCTCGAGGAGGCAGGGGCAGAGCTTAAAAATATGTTTGCCGGTAAATTCGGAAGCGCCGGAAAACGCGTTGTGATCGAGGAGTTCCTGCAGGGAATTGAGTTGTCAGTCATTATTGTCACTGATGGAAAGACATATAAGATTCTTCCACCTGCGAAAGATTACAAAAGGGCTAGAGAGGGTGGAGAGGGACCAAACACAGGCGGAATGGGAGCGATCTCCCCGGTGCCTTTTGCCGATCAGGCTTTTCTGACAAAAGTTGAAGAGGGTATTATCAAGCCAACAATGAGGGGCCTTCAGATGGAAGGAAACTTCTTCAAGGGCTTTATCTTCTTTGGACTGATGAATGTGGGCGGCGATCCTTATGTTATTGAGTACAACGCCAGGTTGGGCGATCCTGAGGCGGAGGTAATCATTCCGCGAATCAGCTCTGACCTGTTCGAGTTGCTTGAAGGAATTGCATACGCCGATCTCAGTGAAAGACCTTTCGAGGTTGATAACCGTACTGCCGTTACTGTAATGCTGGTTTCAGGAGGGTACCCCGGTGATTATGAGAAAGGAAAAGTTATCAGCAACCTCGATAATTGCAGCGGATCAACTCTGTTCCATTCAGGCACCAGGACTACTGATAAGGGAGTCGTGACTGCAGGTGGCAGGGTTCTTTCAATTACCTCACTCGCCGACACAATGGATGAAGCACTTGCATTATCATATTCAAATGCCGAAATCGTCAGTTACGAGGGGAAATATTTCAGGAGAGATATAGGGTACGATCTAAGATAGATATGCTCAGACTATTCAGGGGAACCGGTCCTGGTGTCATCGCGCTGATGGCCCTCGTTGCCGGCATTTTGTGGGTTAATGCCTTCATCAACTTGGATGTAAAAGGGTTTGATGAGACTCGTGACGTCATGGTGCTTTACGGGGCTCTTCAGACACTCACCGGACTTAACCCTGTTGTGGAAAAGATAGCAGCCCTTGCTTTTGCACTTACCATCGCTTCTTTGCTTATTGCATTCAGTACCAGTACCTTCTTCATTAATGAAAGGACATTCCTGCCCGGGATTCAGTATCTGATCCTCATCTCAATATTCCCGTCACTGCAGTTCCTTACGCCGGTTTTGCCGGCTGTAATTTTCCTGATATTGGCGATAATAAGGATTACCGCAACATACCGGAAGAACGGTATAGCATATAGCTATTTCGACGCTGCGCTGCTTATAGCTATCGGCAGTCTATTCTACGCCAGCCTTATCTGGTTCGGAATTCTGCTGTTTATAGGTATACTGTTATTAAGGACTTTTGATCTTAGAGAGGTGCTGGTGGCAGTTCTAGGTCTCGCAACACCATATATATTTTTGTACGGGATATTCTTTGTTGCCGACAAAGATATTTCAGAGCTTACCCGTGTAATAACAGGTTGTCTGCTTGATAACCGACAGGGTTTGGAGTGGTCAAGGATGGCAATTGTAAGCGGAGCCTTCATTGTTATGACTCTTCTGGTAGCTACCCTATACCTTTTCACTGTTTTTACCACCAAGAAGGTCAAGTCACGTAAAATATTTTCCCTGCAGATATGGGTAGGCATTGTGACGCTAATGATATACCTGCTTTCACCGTCTGCAAATGAGGAACTGATCTATATTCTTGCCATTCCGGCAGCATATATTCTTTCCCATTACTACATTCAGAAAAAGCGAAGAAGGATAATTCCCGAGATAATGTTCACAGGCACAGTAGTATTGGTAATCCTGTTACAGATACTGAATGCCTGGCCGGGTGTCACCTGATAAGTGATACCACCCCTATACCCATTCCCTGTTCACCCTCGCGGAATGAATACCAGAGGGTATACATTCCGGTCTTGTTGCAGATGAAATCTATCGAACCGTATGCTTTGCCACTTTTCTCATCAAATGAACTGATTATCTTCCTCTCTTTATCATAGATCGATATAACCAGTTCGCCTTTTGAGTCTTCTGAATTACACAGGGTAAAGCGGTATTTGGTGCCTTTCATAAGGTAGATATTCTCCTTGACAACAGGAGTATCCTTGCCCGTAACCGCTCTGGGCAGCTTAATTACATGATCCTTCAGGTAAGTGGTATTTGGCCCGCTGCTCAGAACGCATCTCGATGTAAGGTCGGCTTCGGTTTGCCCTGCCATCGCAAGGGGTAGCAGTAGCAGTAATAACGGAATAATCAGCTCTCTTTTCATATCATCTGCCTGCAATTAGTTCATTACGTATGACCCTGGTAAGCTCAATAATTTCCAGGAGCTGCTCATCGGTCATTTCAACAATACTCTCCTCATGCTGAATTACGGTAAGTCGCCCGTCAACCTCAATTGCCTCAGGCTCTCCAAGTGTATAGGTAATCCTCACATCCCTGTATTTATCCCTTAATGCTCCCATCCTGTCACACAGCATCCTGAATTCCCTGCTACCATTGCAATATGGGGCCAGCAGCATCATAAGGTCGTTGATAATAATCTTCTGTTCTCCAATCCTGCTCTTAAGTATTTCGTCAGGATAGTTCCTTACAACCTGCGTGGCAAGGTACTGTCCCTCTATCCATACACCGGTAAGCATAAGGGCCGAAAGATGTCCCCTCTGGTTTTCGCGCAGGTGTTCATCGATCTGGTTATATGACTGTACAGAAAGGAATAGCAATGAATCAATGCTTGAACGGCTGACAGATAGTCTCCTTATTGTTTCGAAGTCAAAGAATTGCCCCACTCTTATACCATCAGCCAGTTTCTTGATAGCCTGCAGAACCTCGACTGAGTTTCCGGTCCTTTCATAAATATTAAGGTATCCCAGGTCAGCACCGTAAATGCCAAGCTTAAGAGCCTTGTCGAAATTGGTGCTTAGCCTGTCTGCATCACGGGTTGAGGCGAGATAATCAATCGAGAAAGGTACATTCATAGACTGAAGCAATGCAGCTATCTCGACCGGAGAGGAGATATTTCTGACAATGTCATCTATTGCCTCAGCACTCAGCTTCTCTGCCTCAGCAATGGGAAAGGTGTCTGCTTCAGCGAACATAAACTGCCTGTCACCTGTTCTTCTGTTCTGGCAGGCAGCGAGAAGTATCCCTAAGCAAATGATTATGAAAGCTTTTTTCCCCATCGTCTTGAGAGTTTTAGATTGCTACATTACAAAAATAGAAAAAATGAGGTAACATTATCTATCTAAGGCCTTTTTTGAATCTTTACTCTTTCTATCCTCCTTAAAAACCTTGAGAGGATATCGAAATAAAGCATAAGATAAAGAATTACTATACTGAAGAATACAAGTGAAAGATTAAATACCATTGTATCTGTCCTTCGGCCTAGGAAATATTTTGCAGGTGCAAAGAAATGCGTTCTGAACATCGGAAAGCCTTCAACATGAGGCTCCAGATAGATAGGATCGTAATTTTGTATCAGCCGGTTCCTGAATTCAAAATACTTGTTGGGTTCATAGTATTTGGTTACAATCTCCCTTAGTTTTGTGTTGTGATAACTATCCTGCAGCGATCGGGCAAAATCGATGTTGTCGCTGAGGAATTTCTCTCTGCGGCTTTCGTTCAGTGTAACAAGACGATCAAACCTGATTCTCGTCTCTGCCAGATAGTCTTTAAGTTCAGCAGAGGCCGTGCTGTTGAATGATTCAGGTTCAAGTTCATTGATTCTGCTGAATAGCCCCGACTCCGAATACAAGGGCAACTTCCTTAGCTCGTTCATCAGGAAGGGCAGCCTTCCCGGGTTGGATTCAGACAGGAGCCCGCTTCTCAGGTCACGGTCAGCAGAGGCCAGCGCATTTTCAAGCTCTTTCAGCCGGTAATCGAGATTGAAAATGGCGACGCTTCTCTCTCTTTCAGATTCATAAAACAGCCTGCCATAACGGCTGTCCTTAAATTGCGATACCATTAATGCCTCGTATGTCCAGCGTGTTGGCATAAACTCAGCAATTACCGGAACCTTGTCAACGCTTCCTATGGTTCTGTTGAGCTTGTCGAAGGGGAACATCGCTCCGCTGAGAACCATCATGGGTATCATCAGAAGGGGGATAACTATATATATGGTAATGGCAGAGTTGAGTGATGCTGAAATGTTGAGGCCTATCATGTTGGCACAGAAAGCTGTGGCAAACAACGCCATGAAATAGTTTGGAAACAATCCCTTTATTCCGAGTATCGGGTTGGCTACTGCAAGGAAGAGAGCAACCTGCACCATTGAGATTATTGCCATTATCATCACTTTGGACAAGAGGTAGCTGTTCCTGCTCAGGTTAAGGAACTTCTCTCTTCTCAGAACCATCCTGTCGCGGAAGATCTCCTCTGCGCTGACAATCATTCCAAGGAACAACGCAACGATTATGCTCATGAAAATATAGATGGGTATATTTTCATTATCCTTAAATACATAAACATTTGAGGATGGATCTGCAATATATCTGATAATGTAGGATAAAATGAAGCCTAGTACCGGAGCCTCGAGAAGTGTGAGTGCCAGGTATTGCCTGTTTGCGGCCTTGCTCTTCAGGTCGCGGCCCAGGAACAGTACCAATTGCCTTAGTTTGCCTGGCCTGCTGAGTGTGGAATGTGGTTTCTCCTGAATCTCAACCGCCGGCTCCTCCAGGTCTGTCCTATTGAATGCTTCATGCCATTCTTGTGGGGTTACCTTCCTTTCAGAGGTATACCTTCCGAATTCGTCAATCACCTGGGCCTCAATAATCTTGAATATTATTTCGGGGTTAACGTTTCCACACAACGGACATTCGCCAACTTTTGAGTTTATCTGTGCGTCCCTGGTCCTGAAGTGAATCACAGCTTCAATCGGATTCCCGAAGTAGGCAAGATATCCGCCCTGATCAAGAACGATTACCTTGTCAAATAACTTGAATATCTCTGATGAGGGCTGATGTAATACAGTAATTACCAGCTTTCCCCTGAGGGTAAGCTCCCTCAGCAGGTCCATTACATTCTCAGAGTCGCGTGAAGAGAGGCCAGATGGCGGCTTTGGTGGTGAAAGCCGTCAAAGACGAATTCCTCGTCT
>CAYUOS010000084.1:0-14405 GCA_964446435.1 uncultured Rikenellaceae bacterium
GGTCCATAAGTTGTCAATGCTACCCAGTCACCAACTGCGGGAAAACCTTCACGACTACTCGCCGAAAACCTCATGTTACCGGTTATTTCGGCTTCAAATTCTCCTTCTTCAGTTTTGACGATATACCTTTCCCGATGTTCCGAGGTGACTCTTCCAATCTCAAAATCATTGAGGTTGTTTTCAGTCCGTAGTTTCTTGATTCTATCGTTATATCCAAGATCTTCTAATTTCATGGCAACAGATTATTCCTGAAGTGTTATTTTAAAGCTTTCGGGATCAAATTTATTAAAGAAGGAGGGGAAAAGCGAGTTGTTTCCGAGTAGTTTCAGTTGGGTAGTCGCACTAACCAACTCGTAGTTTTCTTTTTAAACCACCACTTGGCGTTTTGCTCGTCCCAAACGGCCCGCACTTCGCGGTCGTCCTCTTGCGCCGGGTGCTGTATTTTACTCCAGCTCACTTCTTCCCAACGCCACTTCCAGAATAACCGGATTATGATCGCTGTAGCGGAAATTCATATTTACTGTGGCTACACTCTTAAGGGTTATGTTGTCCGAAATAATGAATCCGTCAATAAGGTAGAACTGGGCGGACGGATCGTTCTGAATGTAGGGTTTATTCAGGAGCCTGCTGGTCGGAAGGGTAAGGTCGACTGCAAACCGGAATCCTGCTGGCAGAAAGTCAGCCGGAATTACCGGGGCAACAAAATTCAGGGTGTCGGTCACCGGAAATAACCCGTCAGCTTCCGGGAATGTCTGGTTGAAATCACCTCCGACAATTACATAGTTCCCTTTGCCGTACTCCTCAACCATGATCCCTTTCAGCCGCTCCATCTCCTGTGCTCTCATCGAACCGTCATCATACGCTGAAAGGTGGCCGTTAATCACCACGAGTTCCTTTTCGGTTCCCTCAACAGGAAGCCTTGAAACAATCAATGCCCTCTTCAGGTTTGCCAGGCGAACGGGCCATGCAAACTCTCCCGGAAGCTGAATCCGCACAGGGTCGTTCATCATAAAACCACTCGCTGTCACCAGTCCCGACTCAACCTTACCTATCATGTTCCCTACAGAGGGTGGAAACGGAACATAAGCAACCCGGAAGTTCGGGGCGTAGAGGAACGCATAGCCCGGCAGTGAAGCCATAAGTTCATCCATCTGGTTTATACGGAACGAGCGGTTTGAAGCAATATCAACCTCCTGAAAGAGGTATATGTCAGCCCTGGTTCCCACTACAAAATCCTTTATTCCGGAAAGGTTTTCCGTGACCAGATCCTTCGAATCAGGCTTCGATTTGATACCTCCGTCCATTACAAAGTCCTCGGTTTCGCTTAACGCGGCGTAACCAATATTGAAGGTCATAAGTCTGATGGTTGAGTCTGGCTGTACCTTCGCGGCTGCCTGATTTATGACTTCAATTGATTCAACCTCAGCCGGCCGGTATTCGGTAACCTGAAGCGTAGCAATAAACAGTAACCCGGCGACAACCGGCACCAGAACAATCAGCAAAACTGCAAACAGGGTTCTTTTTATCATCTTTTTCATGTTGCGAATCTCCATAACTTTCGTAAAGTAAGTTAAATTTTAATTATACCTTGGTCAGGTACAGATAATTGTATTAATTGCAATATTTTATGCTTTTCGGGCTTGTAAAACCCGGCAGGAATGAGAAGAAGGACGGAAGAGAGAGAGAGGCTAAAAACTGCTTGTGAGAATTTCATAAGAACCGGGCATCTTGGGTCTATGGAGGTAATTTATTTGAATTACTTTGATCTGCTTTACAATTACGGCCGGAGATTCAACTGCGAGAATGAGCTTATCGAAGATGCCATACAGAATACATTTGTAAACCTTATAGGAGCAAGGGAAAGACTCAAAAATGTCAGAAACCTGCCGTCATATATCTTCCACTCCTTCAGGCATGAGCTTTTCAGGCTGGTTTCGGAATCAAGAAAGATCACTGCCACAGATATTGACGCTATCTTTATTGACGAGCCACAATCGAGCCGTGAAGAACAGATTATCAGTGAGGAGTCTGATGTCAGTCGGAAGGATTGGCTGGCGAGATGCATTGAGTCCCTTCCCCCGTCACAACAGGAGATAATTCATCTGAGATTTACCTCTGGGCTTTCCTATGAACAGATATCTGAAACGGTAGAAATAAGTGTTGAGTCGTGCAGAACAGCCGTTTACAGGGCACTAAAAGCTATTAAAGACAACATCCCAAAGAAAAATATACCGAATCGCCGCAAAAAATAGCATTCACAAACTCTGGTAATTATTATTCAGGGCAATCCAGAAAGAGGATTTCGGTTTTTCAGCAGGCTACTTTCCTTACATTAACAGGGCGGTTATCTTCCTTCCGCGAATGATAAGTCAGAAAAAAAACATTTTGTGTGTCTATGTTATTGCCATCTGACACTCCTTATTATATAATATGGAATTAATGAATAAGAAAACTGATTTTACCGATTTCCTCTTAGATGATGATTTTGTTGACAACGTAAGTGACCAATCCCTTTCCCTGGAATACCTTACAACGCTGAAAGAGAAGAACCCTGAACTGCAAGAGGAGATAAATCTGGCTGTAAAAACACTGATGGAGTTGAAAAGCCTGAATACAAGCAAAGCCGGTAATGAGACGAGAGACCGGATATGGAGAGAGATAAGATCTCGTTCAGTCAGGTCGAGGCGATTTCACTTCATGCGTGTTGCTGCATCAATTCTTGTTATTGCCGCACTGGGAGCATCAGTCCTCTATTTTGTCGGGAACCGTGATAAGAACACAACCGCGGGGATAGAATATTTTGCCCGGCAGATTAATCCCGATTTTAGCCAGGCACAGCTTCTTCTCAGCGACGGTAAGCAAATACTCATTTCTGAAAATGAATCAAATATCATATACTCAGGCGACGGAGCCAGTGTCACTGTCAACAATTCGACTGAAATTACCCAGACGATAAGTGAAAATGTATTCAACCAGCTGATAGTTTCATATGGCAATTATACGAGTATAGTCCTGTCGGATGGAACCAGGATATGGGTCAATGCAGGCTCACGGCTTGTTTACCCGCCTGTTTTTGCCGGTAATGTCAGGGAGGTTTTTGTTGAGGGTGAAGCCTATTTTGAGGTAGCGAAAGATGAAAAGAGGCCGTTTTATGTCAAAACCGACAATCTTGATGTCAGGGTTACCGGCACCAGATTCAATGTGATGGCCAGCAAGAAGGATGATCTGTTTGCTGTTCTACTGCTGGAAGGTGGTGTCTCTGTTTCGTCAGACAAGGGCGTGAAAGGCAGGGGAAATGCAATGAGTATTGAACCGGGCAGCATGGCTTCACTGGCGAATGACAAGAACAGCTTCATGATCACCCGGCCGGAGTCACCTGAGAACATGGTTGCCTGGACGAACGGATATCTGCTCTTTAACAATGAACCGCTTCAGGTGGTCCTTGGAAGAATATCGAAGTTTTACAACGTTGAGATAAAGATGGCTGCTAAAGCCGAGAGCCTGAGGGTTACCGGAAAACTCGACCTTAAGAGCGACCCCGAAAGGGTTCTAAGGGGCTTGGCGGCCATTGCAAAATGCAAACTGGAGAAAATTGAAGAAGAATACACATTTATGTAAACACGAAAACTAACCTGCAATTAAGACGATATTAACCGGTTACAGATTAATCACATCCGCGGAACGATATCGGATTTTGTTTAACCATAAAGATTAACAAAAGTATGAAAAAAAAGAGGGTACGCTCATTCTCAGAATTTCAAGAAACGATTCGAAAGATAGTTTTCATCCTGAAACCAGTCTCATTCTTTCTTATCATTGGAACTCTGGCCGCCTCAGCTTCTGTTTATTCACAGCCGACAAAGCTTGATGCCAAAGCAGAGAATTCAACAGTTGAGGAGATACTGAAGACTATTGAAAGCTCAAGCGATTTCATCTTCATCTACGATGCAGAACTGATAAATTCGCTCAAGCGGAAAACCATTGATGTCTCCTCCAGAACCATAGAGGAGGTTTTAACACTGCTATTTGACGACACACCGGTAGGTTATATTGTCGATGACCGGCAGGTGTTTCTCTTTCACAAGGCACTTGCTTCTGTGATGAAACCAGATGAGAACGAAGGTCTGCCCCGGATTGTGCTTGAAGAGATTTTACAGCAGAGGGTTACCGGAATAGTGACAGACAGCAAGGGTCAGCCCATGGTTGGTGTGACGGTTGCATTGAAAGGAACTGGTACCGGTATGTTCACAGACGTGAACGGGGCATTCTCGATAGCACTTACACAGGAATCGAGAACCCTCATTTTCTCCTTTGTAGGGATGATACCTCAGGAAATAGAGGTAGCTGAAGGGGTTTCTGTACTGAATATTGTGATGCAGGAGGCAATGTTCGGTATTGACGAGATTGTTGTTACAGCCCTGGGTATCCCTAAGGAAGCCAAGTCATTATCATATCATGTGCAGCAATTGTCTGGTGATGAGATCACGAAGGTCACAGATGTGAATTTTGTAAATAACCTTCAGGGACGTATTGCAGGCGTGACCATCAACAGTTCTTCGGTTGGCGCGGGAGGTTCATCGCGTGTGGTTATGCGCGGTACGAAATCAATAGCCCAGGACAACAACGTACTTTATGTGGTCGACGGTATTCCGATGCCCAGCCTGTCGTATGGTCAGCCCAGCGGCGTTTTTGCCGGGGCGGGACAATCGGGCGATGGTATCTCAAATATCAATCCTGATGATATTGAAAGTATTTCGGTACTCACAGGGCCTTCTGCGGCAGTTTTGTACGGGTCGGTAGGAGCCAACGGTGTGGTATTGATTACAACAAAGAAAGGACAGAAAGACAGGTTGACAGTAAGCCTCTTCAACAGCACCACCTTCTCAACCCCGTTTATAATGCCGGAATTTCAGAATACCTACGGGCAGAGTGAATTAGGCAGTTATTACAGCTGGGGTGAAAAACTCACCACACCGTCATCATACAAACCCATAAATTTCTTTCAGACGGGTATTAACCTTACCAACAACGTGAGCCTTTCAACGGGTACTGAACGCAATCAGACTTATGTGTCAGTAGGGTCAGTAACTTCTCAGGGAATTATCCAGAACAACAATTACGACAGGTATAATCTCTCTTTCCGTAATACATCGTCGTTAATAGACGATAAGATGACGATGGACATTGGATTCATGTCAAGTTTTGTGACGGAGCAGAATATGGTGGCTCAGGGTCAGTACAACAATCCACTTGTTCCTGTCTACCTGTTTTCTCCGGGCGATGATTTCAGCAGGGTTCAGATTTACCAGCGTTATGACGCATCGAGGAACCTCAGAACGCAGTTTTGGCCTTACGATGCAGGTTTCTCAATGCAGAATCCCTACTGGATAACCAACAGGCAGAAGGATATCAATTATAAGAATCGTTACATGGCAACCGCGAACCTGAGGTATGAAATCCTTGACTGGATGAATATCACGGGGCGTGTCCGTCTTGATAACAGCGGAGAACGCAGTGAAGTAAGACGCGATGCCGGTACCAGCGCCCCTCTGTTTGCTTCAGAAGCCGGTTACTTCACATTGCGTAACAGGGCGAACCGTAATATTTACAGCGACATCATTTTAAACATCAATAAATACTTCGTTGACCAGATGTTTAACCTGACCGCCAATGTCGGAGCGAGTTTCGATGATGTGAACTACCAGACCGACATCTATGGTGGTCACCTGGCAGGGGTTGCCAATCTGTTTACCTTTGCCAACGTAGACGCATCACGTGCTCTTGCACAGCAGGACGGGTACAGGACACACAAACAGTCGGCCTTTGTAACAGCACAGCTGGGCTATAAAGGGATGGCTTACCTTGATGTGTCGGCCCGTAACGATTGGGCCTCAACATTTGCGGGTTCCAATACGCCTTCAATGTTTTATCCCTCGATCGGATTTTCGGGTGTTATAACCGAAATGTTACCATCAATTAAAAACAACATTCTGTCGTTTGCACGTCTGCGCCTGTCATATGCAGGAGTAGGTCTGGAACCACCTCCGGGACTCACCATACCCACATACTCAATCATCAGTGGTCAGCCGCAAACACTTACCCGTATGCCCAATCCCGACCTAAAACCGGAATTGACAAAGTCGTACGAGGCAGGGTTGAATTTGATACTTTTTGGAAACAGAGTTTATTTTGATGGAACACTATATAAGTCCAGCACCTTCAACCAGTTCTTCACACCTCAGCTCAGTGTTACTTCGGGTTATAGCAGTGTGACACTCAATGCCGGGCAGGTTGACAATAAAGGTATGGAGCTTATGCTGAGTTACAGGGATAGAATGGGTGACTTTTCATGGAACGCCTTTTTTACATTTACCCTGAACCGTAACAAGATTGTTGAATTGCTACCGCCAACCGTAATTAATGATGAGGTGGTTTCACTTTCAGAATTGAATATGGGTGGTACTGACAGTTACAGGATAGTACTGAAAGAGGGTGGCACAATGAGCGATATCTATGTAAATACCCTGAAAGTGGATGAGCACGGTGCTATTTTCGTGAATCCAACCACGCAGGCAATTATGGCTGACATCAATACATTCATCTATGCCGGCAGCAGCGCACCAAAATACAACCTGTCTGCAGGAACATCATTAGGATGGAAATGGTTTACACTTGATGCAGTGCTTACAGGTCGTGTGGGCGGCATTGTTGTATCGAACACACAGGCTATTCTCGACCGTTACGGCGTGTCGAAAGCATCTGCCGACGCCCGTGATAACGGAGGTGTTCTTGTGAACGGACGCCCGGTACCTGCACAAAGCTACTATGAGGTAGTGGGCGGTGGTACTTCGGGAATTGGTTCCAAGTACGTATACAGTGCCACAAACTGGAGGCTGAACGAATTAAAACTGAGTTACGATCTGCCGGTGCAGAATTGGGGAGTATGGTTGCAAGCGGCTTCTGTCTCATTTGTGGGTCGCAACCTGTATGCCTTCTATCTTAAAGCTCCCTTCGACCCTGAGATTACAGCAAATACAGGAACCTATTACCAGGGGATCGACTACTTTATGATGCCTTCACTGCGAAGCCTAGGATTCTCGGTTAAGTTACAGTTCTAATTATTAAATTGTTAGCCTTATGAATAAATATATAATTTCTTCTTTCAGACTAATCACGATTTCAGGGTTCCTTCTGCTGGGGTCTTGTACCGGCTTTTTTGAGGAGTACAATATCAACCAGCACCAGGCAACGGAGGAAATGATGCTTACCGATAACCTTAAATCAGGCTCTTTCTTTTCGCAAATGCAACGGAATGTTGTGCTTTTCGATGAACAGGGAGGCGGTAATCTGAGCAGCACCTATCAGGTGGCACAGGGATTGACGGCAGATATCTATGCCGGCTATTATGCACCCACCGGCACATGGTACGGAGGATTGCACAACGGTTGTTACAACTTCATAGATGGTTGGATAACCCAGACTTTCAGGTCAGGTTTTGAAAAGGTGATGCCCGCCTGGCAGGCTATCGTCAAGGTGGCTGAAGATGCCAACCTGCCCGAGCTGGCTGCACTGGCTACGGTGGTCAAGGTACAGGCTATGCACAGGGTTGCTGATAGTTATGGTCCGATACCCTATATCAATTTTGGCACCGGGCAGTTGCAAAACGATTACGATGACCTTGAAGATATTTACAAGAAGTTTTTCGAGGAGCTCGATAATGCCATTGATGTGCTGACGAGTTATGCAGCAAGCCCGAGCGCCACAATCCTGGCCAAATATGATATGATATATGGCGGAAATGTGACCAGCTGGGTTAAGTTCGCAAATACTCTCCGGTTGCGTCTTGCAATGCGAGTGGTGAAAGCCGACGAAGCCCTGGCAAAGGAAAAAGCAGAGAAATCTGCAGCCCATCCATTTGGATTTATCTCAACACCAAGTGAAAGGGCAACATTGAAGCGTATGCAGATAGATTATTGGCATCCGCTTTATGATATAAAGGATTTCAATGCCGGAGAAGCCCGCATGAGCGCTGCCATGGATTCCTACCTGCGCGGATACGAGGATCCCCGTATTTCTGTATATTTCCAGCAGGTGGAAGTTCCCCATCCGAATGCGCCGACTCAGCTTTATCGTGGAGCACGGCTGGGCGTAGTCACAACCAATATGGCACCGTATGTTGGAACCGACGTGTCGAAACTGAACGTCAACCGCAGCACTGAAATAGTGTGGATGACAGCCGCAGAATCATTCTTCCTGAGAGCCGAAGGAGCACTTCGGGGTTGGGAAATGGGCGGCACGGCGCAATCGTTATACGAAGCAGGCATACAGACTTCATTTGATGAAAATGGTGTATCCTTTCCTGATTACTTCATTACAAACCGGACCCCGGCAAACTATGTGATACCGACCGGACAGGGCATGACCGGGGCCATTAACGTGCTTGCAGGATCAAGCAGCACATTATGGTCTGACGAAGATAATTTTGATGTAAATCTCGGTCGCATAATCACCCAGAAGTGGATTGCGATATACCCTGACGGGCCGGAAGCATGGGCAGAATATCGCCGCACAGGATTCCCGAGACTTTTTCCGGTTGTAACC
Source organism: uncultured Rikenellaceae bacterium (assembly GCA_964446435.1). Classification (GTDB taxonomy): domain Bacteria; phylum Bacteroidota; class Bacteroidia; order Bacteroidales; family VadinHA17; genus SLNP01. The sequence goes on from CAYUOS010000084.1 coordinate 8,602, forward strand.
AACAACAGTAACGGAACCATAAATACCAATACGCAGGTGCGTCGCATTCCTTATCCGCAGAGCGAATACAATCTCAATGCGGCCGGCGTTCAGACTGGTATTTCAAAGCTTAGAGGGCCAGACACAGGCGGAACCAGACTGTGGTGGGATAAGATTTAGCAGGATGTTTAAACTATAAAATTTCGAAAATGAAATCATTGATCAAGAAATTATTTTTACTCTCACTCGCTGTGTTTCTATACACAGCATGTGATCGGGTTGTTGAGCCTCTTGAAGTGCAGAAACTATATGAATATGACGAGCAATACTATGCCAACCTAAGGGCATACAAGGAGAGCGATCATACAATATTCTTCGGATGGTACGCTGCTTATGCCCCGCTTGAGGGAATGGGAGACACCTATAAAGATCCTGCCTCATGGGGAGAGAGAATCATCGGTCTGCCCGACAGTCTCGATATTGTTTCGTTCTGGATGGGAGTCCCGGGAAACGACCCGAGTGATCCCAGCACCTATGCACCTATAGCATACGCCGACTGGAAATTTGTGCGTGAAAAGAAAGGTACCCGATTCGTGGCTACTACCATAGCCCGCATCAGAGGTAAAAGCTTTAAACTGAAGGACGGAACGGAGTGGGACATTCCCACAACACTCACCAGCGCTCAGCTTACCGACGAAATGATTATAGCATATAGTCAGTATCTTATTGAACAGGCATTGGAAAGCGGAGTTGACGGGATAGACCTCGACTACGAACCAGAAGGTGATCCTTTGTCGGGTTCAAGATTCTTAACCATGGTGGAGTACATTGGAGCACAATTTGGTCCGCTGAGCTCACATCCTGAAAGGTTGTTTACCATCAATTTTTACTCAGCACTTCCGCCGGCAGAGTGCGGACAGTATGTACATTATTATATACGGCAGGCGTACACACAGGGTTTCTCAGAGCATAGTGCCTCACGCCTCCAGTCATATTATAATGCTGTCAGTTCAGCTGTGCCACCCGAGAAGTTTATTGTAACGGAACAGATGAGCGTCTGGTACGCAACCGGCGGCTCACCATTTGTAGAAGCCGATGGTAACAGGTTCACCACCGATGGATCGCAGATGTATTCACTGGAAGGTATGGCGCGCTGGAATCCGACACAGGGAAGAAAAGGGGGTTTCGGAGGTTTTTATTTCGACCGCGACTATTATTCCCCGAAAGGTCCGTATTACCATGTCAGGAGGGCAATCCAGATTGCCAACCCCGCGGCAAAATAGACCTGATTAGTAAAAGTTGAATAAAAAATTAAGATAAAATGAGAACGAAACTTCTTTTCAAGCTTGCAGCGGTTGCCATTTCAATTGTTATGGCGGGCTGCATGGAGGGCGACAAATTCGACCCCGATAAGGTTGTCATAGTTATGACAGGAACGGAAATCAATCCGGTCAGACAGTTTGTAGTGGAAGAAGCTCCGGCTGCATTCGTGATTACAGCATCTGCCACCGACAAGGTCAGGGAACGCACCGTAGTTACTTTTGCAATTGACACTTCACTGGTGCATTCTTTTAACAAGAAAACCAGATCAAACTATTTTGCCATTCCAGGGGCGGATGCCGTACAGCTGGAGGGAACACAAGGCGTATTTGAAGTCGGACAAACCATCTCATCAGGGGTGGTTGTACGCGTGTTGTCAACCGATGCGTTTGTTGATGGACGTATTTATATGATACCAGTCACAATAACATCTGTCAGTGGTGGAGATCTGGAATTGCTGGAATCGTCGAGAACAGCTTATCTGCGAATTTCACGAACCTATACATTCAGTTCACTTGACCTCCATTACTCAGATAATGGCAGCAATACTGTAGCTACAAATCCTGCCACCGCACCTTATGGTGAATACTGGTTTCCTGAAGACAAGCATATTAACCTGAATAATGGCTATACTTTCGAAATAAAAGTCTACATTAACCAGTGGCATCCCAGCACAAGTCCAGGTTACCAGATCAGCCGTCTTTGCAATTTTGATACGGGTGTAGGTAATATGTTGCGCTTCGGAGAGGATGGAATGGAAATCAGTCAGCTGCAATGGATTTCTCCCGGCGGAAACGTTGTTTCCGAAACCAGGTTCAGCCTGCAGCAATGGTATCTGATTTCCCTTGTGTACAACGGTTATTCTTTCACCATGTACGTTGACGGAGTCAAAGACAAGGAGGTTATGACAACCGCCAGTTCAAACATTACCTTCAAGGCAATTGAGATAGGTATGTCGTGGGTCGGTACCTACCGGCAGCGGCAACGGTTCCTGGGGAAAATCTGTGAAATGCGGGTGTGGGATCATGCACGAAGCGCCAACCAGATACAAATGGGACTTTGTTACGTAGATCCCACATCACAGGGGTTGAGAGCTTACTGGAAATTTAATGAAGGCGAGGGACATATATTCCACGATGCGACAGGAAATGGTTACGACATGGACTGGAGTAATGTCTGGAGAGTAGATCACGCAACCAGCGAATCCGCCCCGTACTCTAATGTCAACCTGAGCTCACGGGTGAGATGGAATACGAATCTCAGTACCAACGTTTGTAATCCCTAAAACATAACACCATGAATATAATGGAAAGAATCAGACTTATACCTGTGGCATTACTGGGGGCATTTATGCTGTTCTCATGCACCGATGATGTTATCGAACCGGTTAAAATCACAGGCTCTACAACAAATACGGTGTATATCAACACAGGGTTTACATCAACCACTCTCGGGCCTAATGTATTTCAGACCAGCCCGCTTGTCTCGTTTACCAGTGTTGTATCGGGCGCTCTTTCACCGGTAAGGTTTCTGGTGCAGTGCACTCAGCCTGCTGCGGAAGATATCCGTGTGCAATTGGGTAAGGACCCTGAGGCTATGGTCGCAGGATGGCTTGATTTCCCGGGTTCAGTGAGCATATTCAACAAATCGGAATACGTTATTCTGAAGGGAGAGACCATGTCAAGAGATACAGTCGTATTATCCGTTGCTGACGCTGACCTTGTTACAATCAGGGAAGGTAAATTCATGTATCCGTTCAAAATTACATCTGTGGTTGGGAAAGCGGGGATATCTTCCACCCTGTCAAAAGGAGCCCTTTATGCAGATGTTTCTTTTAGCAACAATGGTGCCGGCACCCCTGCGGGTACAGTAATGAATCCAAAACCTGCAGTCGCATCTGATACCGCATGGACAGCAGTTGCTGTCAGAGCTGACGGCGATACCCTTACGCTCACTGATGTGCATTTTATGCTTGACGATAATACCTCTACGCTTCAGCGAGCAATTACGGGGGATTTATCATCCGAAGGTATATTACCGTTGACGATAGATATTGATTTGCAGAAGGTATATACCGAAATTAACGGTCTTCGCATTCTGACTTCCGGTACTGGCTACCGCATAACGAGTATGAGAGTGTATATCAAAAAAGCAGAGAGTGACGCATGGGAATCTCAGGGGCCGCTTATAACATATGGAAACACCAGCACAAACGCTGTCAGATTTTACGACAAGGTTGACGCCCGTTTTATCAGATGTGAAATTGTCGGCGTGCAAAGCCAAACCAACGGTTTGCGTATAACCGACTTCAATATTTACCGCGATAGCTGGGAGTAATTTGTCAGGGTTAAATATACCAATGCGCTTACAGGCTTATGCCTAAGGCGCATTGGTTTTTTTTATCGGTAAAAGGGGGTTTTAACGTGAAACAGTAGTAATGAGATGAAGATATTACTTGGATATATCCTCTTGGGGCTGAGCATGGTATCTTGTATCAAAGTACAGACTGATAAGGAATATCCAATCATTCCCTATCCTGCCAGCGTTGAGATTAGAAATGGGCATTTCACTTTTTCGGAAGAGACGCGGTTACTTGTAAAAGACCATGGTCAGTTTGCAGATGAAACAGCTTATCTGCAACAATTCATCCAAGGCTTCCTGAGCAGGGGTCTAACACAGGCAACCCGGGAAGCAAGAAACATTCTGGTCATTGAGCTGTGTGATTTGGAGATGCCCAGAGGAGGATACAGGTTAGATGTTACTCACGATCGGATTCTTATATCTTCGCCGCACAAGGATGGTATTTTCTATGCATTGCAAACACTGAGGCAATTGTTGTTTTCGGCTCAGCTCAGTGTACAGCGGGGAGAACACAAAAAACTCAGGATACCCTGTGGCTCAATAGTTGATTATCCGGCATTTGAATGGAGAGGATTGATGCTTGATGTTTCACGGCATTTCTTTACAATAGAGTACCTAAAAAAGCAGATAGACTTGTTGTCTTACTTTAAAATGAACAAGTTTCATCTGCATCTGACTGATGATCAGGGGTGGCGCATAGAAATAAAGAAATATCCCGAACTTACCCAGCAAGGGGCCTGGCGAACATTTAACGGGCAGGATTCAACCTGCATCGAAAGAGCAAGGTTTGATCAGGACTATGCCCTTGATCCTCGTTTTATCATCAATCACTTTGATGATCAACCCTTGTATGGCGGCTTTTATACGCAGGATGAAATAAAGGATTTAGTAAGATATGCACATTCACGGCATGTCGAAATCATTCCAGAAATTGATATGCCCGGCCATATGTCGGCTGCCATCAGTATATTTCCCGAATTGAGCTGTTCAGGTGAAGCCGGATGGGGAACCACCTTTTCATATCCCCTTTGTCCATGCAATGAATTCACTTACACTTTTCTTGAGAATGTACTTGATGAGATAGCAGCACTTTTCCCTTCACGCTACATTCATATTGGAGTAGATGAAGTGGAAAAAGATACATGGGCTGATTCTGACGCCTGCAGAAAACTGATGAAGGAAAAAGGTTTTGAAAAGGTAGAGCAGTTACAGACCTTGTTCGTTGATCGTATTCAAAGCTTTCTCTCAACAAAAGGTAAAGAGATTATTGCCTGGGATGAAATCCTGGAGGGTGGAATTAATCCCGATGTGAATGTCATGTTCTGGCGTGACTGGCTGGGAGGAGTACCTGAGAAAGCAGTCAATAACGGTAATCATGTAATCTTTGTGCCAACATCTCCGCTCTATTTTTCGCAGATGGATTCTACTTTATTTCCGGTTTATCATATTCAGAAGATGTTCGATGCCATACCTGAGGAGAAAAAATACCTGATAAGAGGAGCGCAGGCGTGTATATGGACAGAACTGATACCTTCCGAGAATATGGCAAACAGGCATATCTATCCTCGTCTGCTCGCTTTATCGGAAGCAACCTGGACAAATAAAGAATCACTTGACTGGAACTCATTCAAACAACGACTGACAAATCAACTTGTCTTTCTCAATGCTGAAAATGTAAAGCATCCCTCACGGTCATATAAACTGATTCCTACGATTACTGTCAATGAGGAAGAGCATTATATTCGCCTCAGGTTGGAAAGTGAACAAACAGAACCGAAGATCTATTACACAACAGACGGGAGTATACCTACAGAACAATCACATCTTTATACAGATGGAATTATTGTTTCAGACAGCGCCAGTATATGTGCTGCCATTTACGATAAGGGAATCATACAGTTGCCTTTACTTAAACGATCATTAGATTATCATAAGGCTATAAACAAGCCTGTCTCTTACCATTCGAAATGGCATAACGCCTACCCTGCCAATTCAGAGCATACATTAACTGACGGATTGAGAGGTGGCGATGGTTACAACGATGGCTTCTGGCAGGGGTTCACCACCAATCTTGATGTCACGATCGACATGCAGGAGCTAACCCATATCAATAGCTTTTCAGCCATGTTTATGCAGATAACCGG
>CAYUOS010000085.1:0-13804 GCA_964446435.1 uncultured Rikenellaceae bacterium
CCGCTTGTCAGTTTCCGGCGCTTATCAGGCATACCACAGGCAATATTGGGTGGCATCGTGCCGGAGTGGCAGTTTCTGCATGGCTGATATTCTACCTCTTCTACCTCAGGGCTCTATCGGGAATTGCCTCACTGGCAGGTGTAATGATGTTGCTGATAATAACCTGGCTGGCGAGGGAGAAGAGACTTGCTCTAAGGGTGACGGTAATTACCCTTATAATAATGGTTACTGTGGTTGCCATAACCTCTCTGATTAAAATATACGACGAAACTCACCGTGAAAATGAGACTGACCTCGTCTCTCTGCCTGAAAAAACCGAAAGGGGTAATTACTATGGGCATGACAGGGATGCAATAATCAGGGAAAACGGTAACCTGGTAATGATTTACATATGTGACGAGGAACTAAGGAATGCGTGGAATGCCAGAAGCGAAATCGGTTTCGACAGTCTCGACCTGTCGGGCATACATCTCAAGTACACCCTTTACAGGTATATGACATCGAAAGGACTCAGGAAGGATGGCGATGGCTTTATGTCACTGACTGACAACGATATAAGGGCAGTCGAAAAAGGCATTAACAACTACAGGAACACCCGTAGGCCCGGATTTCTGATAAGGGTTCATGACGAGATGAGGGGGCTCTATATCTACAGAAAAACTGAAAAAGAGGAGCCATCAATGGGATCCTTCACAGAGAGGATGGATCAGTGGAGCGCCTCATGGCAGGCCTTTAAGAAGAATCCGGTTTTTGGCTGGGGAACCGGGAGCATATTGACGGCAGTCGACTGGGGATTCGAAAAGAACGGCTCAGTGCTCGTGGGTCGCGGAATGAAACCACACAACCAGTACTTATATATTTTACTGACTCTGGGGATAGCCGGACTCATATTATATATTTATCTCTATTCATATGCAGTTACAAGGGCCGGATTGCATAAGATATTCATATTCAGGATTTTTATTGTTGTGTTTCTGGTCAATTTCCTGGCGAACAACTCATTTGAGGACCAGCTCGGACAGAATCCCTTTGTCTTTTTTACCCTTTTCTACATCTATTTTCACCCTGTAATGACCTCGGGTCAGGACAGCCGGCCAACGCAAAGTGGTGACAACAATGTCAAATAATCTCCTATTTTTGTATAATATTGAACTAGCGCTGTCGGGAACCATCGTGTTACCTGATGGCCCCCGGTTCCACCGAAAAGAAGAAACCCTGCTGTAATGGTAAGGCTGGTAGCCATAATAATTTCAATTATACTTCAGATAATCGCCGCGTCGATTGCCATAAGGTTCATGAAGCTGACGAAGTACAGGCTGTCATGGATACTGCTTTCAGCCTCGTTTGTGACGATGTCGGTGCGTACTTTTATACACCTGGTAAGTTTTTTCTGGGGCGAACCGACCGAAAGGCTGATGCTGCTCGACGAGTGGCTGGGGGTGCTTATTTCGGTGATGATTTTCGCGGGTGTTATTCTCATACAGGAGCTGTTCTATTCGCTGAAGAGGGCTGAACTTGAGCGTATCAGGGCTGAAAGGAGGGTGATAAACGCAATAATAAATACCGAGGAGAACGAGAAGAAACGTTTTGCCAAGGAGTTGCATGACGGCCTTGGACCGCTGCTGTCATCAGTTAAGATGTCGCTGTCGGCTCTTACAGGGAAGATGTCAGACAAGGGCGGCAACGAAATACTCGACAGCGTGAACTCGATGACAAACGAAGCAATTGCCACGCTTAAGGAGATATCAAACAACCTGTCTCCGCATATTCTGACAAATTTCGGACTGGCAAGTGCCATAAACTCATTCACGACAAAGTTGAATGAGGCTAAAGCCCTTCCGATAGAGTTCAAGACAAACATGGACACCCTAAGGATAGATCCTGATGCCGAAGTGGTTATCTACAGGGCGGTGTGCGAGCTGATAAACAATTCAATAAAGCATTCGGGGGCTTCAAATATTGAGATTGAGCTTAACCGGCATGATAAATTCGTTACCTTGCATTTTTCTGAAAACGGGAGGGGTTTTGACATGGAGTTGCTGAGGACGGGAGAAATAAAGGGAATGGGTATATCGAACATTGAGACCAGGGTTAAGTCGATAAACGGAGTATTCATTCTTGAGAGTAATCCGGGCAAAGGGACCAATGCACTGATAAAAATAACTATCTGAGATATGGCCAGGGAGGAGGAAGTAAAAGCAATACGGATAATCATTGCCGATGATCACCAGCTGTTCAGGAACGGCCTTAAGCTTCTGCTCGACTCGTTCAGGGAGTTCACCGTGGCAGGCGAGGCAGCTAACGGTATTGAGCTGCTGGAATTGATGTCAGTCACGGGTGCCGACCTGATTCTGATGGATATCAACATGCCTGAGATGGATGGCATTGAGGCCACAAGGAGGATAATGAAGGATTATCCTTCGGTAAATGTTATTGCCCTGTCGATGTACGGCGAGGAGGAGTATTATTATAATATGGTCGATGCAGGTGCGAAGGGATTCCTTCTGAAGGACTCTGACATCAGCGAAGTCAGGGAGGCAATCATAACCGTAATGAAAGGGGGCAGCTATTTCTCACAGGAACTGCTTTACAATGTGATCCAGAAATTCAAGACGCGTGAGACGGAGATAAGGCAGGCAAACCTTTCGAAAAGGGAGAAGGAGATACTCATGAAGATATGTGAAGGGTTGTCAAACCAGGAGATAGCCGACACTCTTTTCATCAGCAAGCGTACAGTTGACAAGCACAGGGCCAACCTGCTGAACAAGACGGCATCGAAGAATACCGCCAGCCTGATTCTGTTCGCCATAAGGAACAAACTGATAGATATCCCTTAGCAAAACCTGTCACCAGAACCATGGCTGAATCACACTCCCTCGGAAAAGCCGGTGAAGAGATAGCCGAAAGATTATTGATATCGAAGGGATATTCGGTCAGGGAAAAAAACTGGAAGACAGGCAAAAAAGAGATAGACCTTATTGCAGAGAATGACCGTTATATTGTTTTTGCAGAGGTGAAGACACGTACAGCCGGTTACCAGGTACACCCGCGTGAGGCCGTTACAACCCCAAAGCAGAGACACCTGATATTTGCCGCAGAAAGCTATGTGAAGAGAAACAGCATCGACAAGGAGATAAGGTTTGACATTATCACAATGGTGGCTGACGGAAACCATTTTGCGGTTGAGCATATTGAAGATGCCTTTTACCCAACCCTTTAGATAAAACAAGCCCGATGAACATAGAGACACTCAGGGAATATTGCATCTCAAAACCGGGAGCAACAGAGGGCTTTCCCTTCGGTGATGACACCCTGGTTTTCAAAGTCGGCGGCAGGATGTTTGCCCTTGCAAATCTCGACGGGGATCTGAGAATAAACCTGAAATGCGACCCTGAATATTCCATTGAGCTCAGGGAGAGGTATCCGTCTATTATTCCGGGATGGCACATGAACAAGAAATACTGGAACACGGTTGAGGTAGACGGGTCTCTCTCCGACAGCATGATCAGGTCACTTATAGATCACAGTTATGAACTGGTGGCAGGAACGTCAGACGGTAACAAGTGAATTGTTACGGACATTAAGGACTGTGCTGTTTCATGTTTTTATGACTTTCACTCTGTTGCATTACCAATTAAAGTCCCATATTTGTGTCTTATATTAAAACCTAATTCTAATCAATAATAGCTATAACTATGAAAATAAGACTCTTAAGTGCCATTCTGCTGGCAACGTTCACCCTCACCGTTTATGGTCAGCGCACCACCAGGCCACAGCAGGCAGAACCCCAGAAGGGTTATCAGTTTACAAGCGTTGTTGACCTTAAGGCTACCCCCGTAAAGAATCAGGCCAGCACTGGAACATGCTGGTGTTTCGCCACGACTTCATTTATTGAGTCTGAACTTATCAGGATGGGTAAAGGCGAGTTCGACCTTTCTGAAATGTTCATTGTACGCTACAACTACATCAACAGGATGCGCGACAACTACCTTCGCCGGGGAGAGGGAAATCTCGGGCAGGGAAGCCTTTCGCACAACTTCATGCATGTATTCAGGGAGTACGGTATTGTTCCTGAAGAGGTATACAGTGGTATCAACTACAGTTCTCCCCTTCACAACCATGGCGAGCTTAACAGGTTCGTGGGAGCAATTGCCAAGGTTCCTGTAGATACCAGGAGGGAAAGTGCTGAATACTGGAAGCTTACAAACAGCATGCTTGACATATACCTTGGCGAGGTGCCTGAGAAGTTTAACTACAAAGGAAAGAGTTATACCCCGAAGTCATTTGCCGCCGAGCTGGGTATCAATCCCGATGACTATGTAGAGATAACCTCATTCTCACATGCTCCATTCTACACGAAGTTCCCCCTTGAGGTTCCAGATAACTGGGCGCATGCACACTTTTACAACGTGCCCCTTGATGAGCTTATCGAGATTATGGACTACTCGCTCAACAAGGGTTACACAGTCAACTGGGACGGTGATGTGAGTGAGAAGGGCTTCTCGCATGCCAACGGCGTTGCAATAAATCCTGCCATCGCCTCAATACCTGACAATTACGCTACCACTGACCGTGCCAGATTCGAAAAGATGACGCCGGCACAGAGAACCGAGGCAGCATACCAGTTCGACGGTCCCGTGCCCGAAATCAAGGTAACCCAGGAGATAAGGCAGGCCGGATATGAGAACTTCACCACCACCGATGACCACCTGATGCACGTTACCGGAATTGTAAAAGACCAGAACGGAACCAGATATTACATTACAAAGAATTCATGGGGAACCGCCAACAGCAAGTACAACGGTTACCTGAACATGTCGGAGAGCTATGTAAGAGCAAAGACCATATTTATTATGGTTCACAAGGATGCAGTGCCTGCGGCAATAAGGACTAAACTGGGTTTCTAGAAAGAATCCTGCAGAATAAGAAGCCTCCTGAGAAAGGGGGCTTTTTTAGTTCATAGGGTTTATGGGGTCAGGCTGAGGAGAGCAGGTTGCAGCCTCTGATGTCGGAGTTGTCGTATCGGCCGGTGATTTCGAAAGTGCCATGCTCATGCAGGCGGCAGAGGTCAGAGGTGGCGATGAACGAGCATGACCAGAAGTTGGCAAGGTCGATGACATTGACAGTTCCTGCCGCGCCGGGTGAATCACTGAATGACATCGGGTCGTTGATATCGCCGGCCAATACCTTCATCCACGGGGGTGTATGAAAGAGTCCCTCCCCCTCTGAGTAAGCCTGACTCAGGAGTTCTGTCATTCCATATTCCGAATGAATATGCCGGGTTCCGAATGCCCTGTTCAGGATGGAGTGCAACTCCTCCCTAACCAGTTCACGCCTAAGTCCTTTCATCCCTCCGGTTTCCATCACCACCACTTCAGAGAGATCGGGTGAGTGTTTCTCGGCAAGGCTCAGAAGGGCATGGGTAACACCCAGCAGCATTATCTTGCGGTCTGAGCTCCTGACCCTTTCTATTGTTTCGAGCAGGTCGTCATGATTTCTCATGTAGAAGCCACTTGAAGGACTTCCTGTCTCCCTGATAAGCCTGTCGGCCATATATACCAGTGACGAACCCTCCCTTTCAAGATATGATGGCAGCAGGGCAAGAATAATGTAGTTTGAAGGTTCTCCGTAAAAATACCTGAAGCCTCTCAGGAAGCTCTCCTCATAGAGTCTTTTGCTGAGCAGATAGTGCTTCGAGGTGGCAGATCCGGTGGTTCCGCTGCTGGTGAATACCAGTTCGGGCCTGGCCGAACCGCTGACGACCCTATGGTTCCTGAAAAAAGAGACAGGCACAAAAGGTACCTGTTGCAGTGATTCCACGTTGTCGGGGTCGACGCCAAGGAGATTGATGAACTGCGAGTAGACTGCATTGAACTCTGACTGGTATCTGAAAACAGACAGGGCAAGAGATTCGAAATCTGCAGGTTTTACGTTGAATATCTCTTTCGGGAACTCCATTTTCAGTAAGGGAAGGTTGCTGTTCCGTCGGGTTGGTATACCCAGCGGAATCTGCACTCTGCATATGGAAGACCGTCAAGCTCGCCTGTTACGACCTCGAGTATTTCAAGCTTGGCAAACCTTGAATCGGTCGTTCTGCAGAGCCATACCTGATTCTCTGCTACCTGCCTTCCCAGCTCCGACCATGTGTAATCAGAAACATCGAATGATTTCAGCTTGTCAAAGGCTTCGGTGGCTGCGGTTTTGTTCTGATAGGTTCCATAGAGTGTGAATGGAAATGATTTCAGGGCCGGTGGTCCGTTGAACACCACCGATGTTACGGCTCCGCCGGCGCCGGTCTCAGCTATCAGCGTAATATCAGGGAACGGTGTTCCGTCGGTGCGCTTCAGTGATGCCGATGAGAAATGAAATCCCATGGCATAGTAAGCCTGTCCGCTCTCGTACAGCCGGTTGTCGATAACAGCGACACCCCTGTTGTTGTCATCCTGGCGCTTGCACGATGCAAGCGCGAGCGATGCCGCCAATAATATAAGGGATATCCTGCCCATTCTTCGTCAGAAGCCTCTTATTGCAGTTATTCCGGGGAGTTTCTTACCCTCCATGTATTCAAGCATTGCCCCGCCACCGGTAGAGACGTAGCTAACCCTGTCGGCCAGTTTGTTCTTGTTGATGGCTGCCACCGAGTCACCTCCCCCGATAAGGCTGAATGCTCCTCCTGAGGTTGCCTCTGCTATTGCAATGGCTATTTCTGAGGTTCCCTTCGAGAACTTCTCCATTTCGAAAACCCCCATCGGGCCGTTCCAGAGTATTGTCTTTGATTTCAGTATTACATCACGGAACAAGGCTATGCTCTTCTCCCCGATATCGAGGCCCATCCATCCGTTGCTGACGCTTTCGGCAGCGGTTACCTCCACCCTTGCTTCCGCATCAAATTTATCGCCGTTGACGCTGTCGACCGGCAAGAGAAGGTTCACACCCTTCTCCTTTGCCGTGGCTATCAGGCTTAAGGCAAGGTCAAGCTTATCCTCCTCACACAGAGACCTACCAATATTACCTCCCATTGCCTTGATAAAAGTATAGGCCATACCACCACCAATAATCAGATTATCACAACGGCCAAGCAGGTTTTCTATTATCAGAATCTTGTCAGAGACCTTTGCACCGCCCATTATCGCGGTAAAGGGTTTCTGTGAACTGCCAAGAACCTTGTCCATCGCAGCAAGCTCACTGTTGATCAGGAAGCCGAACATCTTCCTCTCTGCAGGAAAGTAGTCTGCCATAACCGCAGTTGTTCCATGGGCCCTGTGGGCTGTGCCGAAAGCATCATTGACATATACGTCGGCATAACCGGCAAGGGTTTTCGCAAACTCCTTCTGTTTCAGCTTAAGCTCTGCCTTTGCAGCCTTCTTCTCCTCATCGGTGGCTGTTTCAGGGAGTACCGGTTTGCCCTCCTCTTCGGGGTAAAACCTGACGTTTTCGAGCAGAAGAACCTCTCCCGGCTTCAGGTTCCGGGCCATTTCAGCAGCCTCAGCTCCTATGCAGTCTGGTGCGAATCTGACCTTTCTGCCCAGGTGACCCTCAAGTACAGGAATAACAGGTTTAAGCGAGTATTTCTCCTCAGGGCCTGCCGGCCTGCCAAGGTGTGACATCAGAATCACCGATCCTCCATCACCGGTTATCTTATTAATGGTTGGAAGGGCACCCCTTATCCTTGTATCATCTGTAACCGTGAAACTCTTTTTGTCGACCGGTACGTTGAAGTCTACCCTTACAATTGCCTTCAATCCGCTGAAACTGAATTCATTAATCATCTTCATAACCCAAGCCTGTTAAATTTGTATTTCTGAATAACCGAACTGCAAAATTACTACTTTTTTCCTCATTAAATAATCACGCTTCTGCCTGACCCGAATACTCCGCAATAGCGAAAAGTGACATGTGGCCACAGATGCAAAAGCATCGGCATATTTTCCTATTTTTGTAATTCAGAAAAAAGAGATTCGAATGTTTTTCAGAGATATTCCGGGACAGGATGAGATTGCCACCCGGCTCCGCAAGAGCGTGTCAGACAACAGGGTAAGCCATGCGCAGCTTTTTGCCGGAAACGAAGGGTGCGGCAATTTCGCAATGGCTCTGGCTTACGCTCAGTATATTTCCTGCCTTGCCCGCAGTGAAAGCGACTCGTGTGGCGAGTGCCCCTCATGCATTAAGTATGAGAAACTCATTCACCCCGACCTGCATTTTGTCTTTCCTATCTTCCGTACCAAAAAGTTTTCTGATCCTGTTTGTGACAATTACCTGCCCGACTGGAGGTCGCTTGTAACCGGCAATCCCTTTTTCAACCTTAACGGGTGGCTTGAGGCGTTGGATGTTGAGAATGCTCAGGCAATAATCTACGCATCGGAAGCATCAGAAATTCTCCGGAAACTTAGCCTGAAGACGTTCGAGGCCGAATACAAGATCATGATTATCTGGCTGCCTGAAAAGATGCATCAAACCGCTGCCAACAAACTGCTGAAGCTGATCGAGGAGCCACCCGACAAGACGCTCTTCCTGCTGGTATCGGAGGAACCCGACAGGATTCTGCCCACGATACTCTCGAGGTGCCAGATGACGCGATTCAGGGGTATAGGCAGCAAAGACCTCGCAGGGTTCCTGGCAAGCAGGTACTCTCTTCCACCTGCGAAGGCCAGTGAGATTGCATATGTTTCAAACGGGAACCTGGTGCGGGCTGTAGCGATTGCCGGCAACACCGATGATTCTGAAACCGGTCTGGAGAGTTTCCGGTCGCTTATGCGGCATGCATGGAAGCGTGACATCGCTGCCCTTTCAGAATGGGCCGATGCCATGGCTGCTACGGGCCGTGAAGCCCAGAAGAGTTTTCTCTCCTATTGCCTTGGCCTGATAAGAGGCAACTTCATAATGAACAGAAACAACGGAAGTACTTCGCTTACCTACCTGACAGAGGCAGAGTCGGTATTTTCAGAGAAGTTTTATCCGTTTATAAACGAGAGAAACATTGCCAACCTATACGAAGAGTTCAACACAGCTCACCAGCATATTGAATCAAACGGCAATGCCAGGATAGTTTTTCTCGACCTCTCACTTCAGGTAATGAGGTTAATAAAGGCATGATTTTGATTATACGGGCTGAAATAATTACTTTTGCCGTTACAATGTAAAAACAAAATATTTCCAGTTGTTGCCCTTGAAAGTCCGGAACTTCAGAAACTTCGGGCCAACCGAAAAGATTAAGGCAACGGCTTTATTTAAGTGATATGATTGAGAATGAAACCCCGCAGGCCGGACCAGGAGAGGAGATAAGCCTGCCCGATATAACATACAGGAGAGGACTTAACAAACTTGACGCTTTCAACTGGCTGGGCGACATAACTGTCTGCCCCGACAAGGAGGAGATCGTGGAAGTCCGCTTCAAGAATACCCGCAAGGGTCTCTTCCGTAATATAAACAACCTGAGGCTCGAGATCGGCGACATCGTTGCTGTCGAAGCATCGCCCGGGCATGACATTGGCAGGGTATCGATGACCGGCCCCCTGGTGCGCGATCTGCTGCGCAGGCTGCGAACCGTACCTCCCCTTGAGGAGATGAGGAAGATTTACAGAAAGGCAAAGCCGGCTGACATCATCAAATGGGAGGAGGCAAGGAACCTCGAGGAAAAAACCATGCTCAGGTCGAGGGAGATTGCTGAAAACCTTCACCTCAACATGAAGATCGGTGATGTTGAGTATCAGGGAGACAAAACCAAGGCCATCTTCTATTATATCGCCGATGAGAGGGTAGACTTCCGGCAACTGATCAAGGTGCTTGCCGAAGAGTTCAGGATACGTGTCGAAATGAGACAGATAGGGGCAAGACAGGAGGCCGGCAGGATCGGAGGAATCGGTTCATGTGGCCGGGAACTCTGTTGTGCCACCCACATAACATGCTTTGCTTCAGTTACTACTGCTCATGCAAGATATCAGGACATATCACTTAACCCGCAGAAGCTTGCCGGGCAGTGCGGAAAACTGAAGTGTTGCCTCAGTTATGAACTCGACTGCTACATTGATGCCCAGAAGGGCTTTCCTGCAAAGGAGATCCCCCTCGAAACGGCTGATGCCAGGTACTTTTTCCAGAAGATGGAGGTACACAAGGGCATCTTCTGGTACTCCCAGGAACAGGGTTCAAGCATGAACATGACACCGGTACCCGTAGAAAGGGTAAAGGTTATACGCGAGATGAACCGAAACGGGAAAAAACCGGCCAGGCTGATCGAGACAGATGAGACTGTCACCACCACAAGGCAGGCAGACAGCAACACCAACAATGACAGCATCACCAGGTTTGACAAGCAGACACCGAAAAACAGGCCTAAGCACAGGAATAAAAAGAAGTTCAGAAAACCCGATGGTAACAGGAACAGTAAAAAATAAGATACTTGTTCTGGCTGCATTAACTGCCATTACTCTTTCTTGCAAGACTGAAATCATCTATTTCGATAATGTCGATTTCAGGAGCAACGGATGGAACCGGAACAAAACGGCCAGGTTCGAGGCAGAGATTAAGGATACGATCACCGCAACTACAGTCGATATTACCCTTCGCACAGGTTCGGATTACCCCTACCGCAACATATACCTTTTTGTTTCGACCTTTGCCCCGGGAGGGCAGATGATAAAGGATACCCTTGAATATATGCTGTCTGATGACAAAGGGAGGCGTTACGGAAGGGGAAGAGGAGAGATAAGAGAGATGAATCTTACCTACCGTGAAAACGTCTATTTTCCGGCATCGGGAACATATAAGTTCGTAATTGAGCATGCCATGCGCACTGAGACTCTTCCCGGTGTATATGACATTGGCATCAGGATTAAAAGGCAGGAAACAACAGGAAGATAACAGGGGTGGGAAAGAACAAACTCAACAGATGGGCTGAGATGGAGAGCTGGGGCTTTGTGCTGCAGCCCGGCTTCGATGAAATCTTCGGCAAGGACTACCGACTGAAGGGCAGATGGAAGAGCGACTTTTTCAGGAATGAAAACCCGCTGGTACTCGAACTTGGCTGCGGCAAGGGTGAATATACTACCGGACTGGCAATGCGGTTCCCTGAAAAGAACTTCATTGGCATCGACATCAAGGGGGCAAGGATGTGGAGGGGGGCCAAAACAACTTTCGAACACGGACTTAAGAACGTGGCTTTCCTGCGTACCAGGATTGAGTTCATCAGGTCGTTCTTTGGCCCCGCTGAAGTTGACGAAATATGGATAACATTCCCCGACCCTCAGATGAAGAGAAGAAGGGAAAAGAAGAGACTCACCTGCCCATTGTTCCTGAATACCTACCGTACTTTCCTCTCATCGGGCGGAATTGTTCATCTGAAGACCGACAACAGGCAGCTTTATGAATATACCCTGAAGGTTCTGGCATATAACAACCTGAAGGTAAGGGTGGCAACAGATAATCTCTATGAAAGCGACGCCGGCGATGAGATCAGATCTATCAGGACACACTACGAAAAGATATTCCTGCAAAAGGGAATCCCGATCACCTATATTCAGTTTGAACTCAACAATGAACCCGACAAAACCCTCACCGAAGAAGAGTAAAAACCCCGATAATGAAGGATTCTTCGAAAGGGTATACGAGGTAGTGCGCATGATTCCTCACGGAAGGGTCACCTCGTACGGTGCAATTGCAAGGTACCTCGGCACAGGCCGGTCGGCACGGATGGTAGGATGGGCAATGAACATCTCCCACTCTGCAATCAGCCCCGGATTCACACCTGATGCACATTCTGCATTTGTTCCGGCCCACAGGGTGGTGAATCGCAATGGGATGCTCACAGGTAAACACCATTTCGGGTCTCCAAACCTGATGAAAGAATTGCTCGAAAATGAAGGCCTTGTTGTTGAAGATGACATAATACTCAATTTCAGGGAGCGGTTCTGGGATCCCTCCGTTGAGATAGGGTGATGTGATGATATGGCATTTTTAAGATCATTATTGATAGATTTTCCATACCTTTGTCGTTATTTCTATTTAATTTAAATAAACATAAGACTGTTTCTGATGTACAGCAAAGAGATAATACTCGATGCCCTGAAAGGCGTAACTCATCCTGAGACCGGTAAGGATATTGTTGCGATGGGTATGGTTGGGTCTGTTTCCTCAGATGAAAAAGGCATTACTGTGGTACTTTCACCTGAGAAATCAAACGACCCGGTTATCGGAACACTGAGAAGTTCGTGTGTCAGGGTGATAAAGGAGAGACTCGGGCCTGACACGCTTATTGCCGATATAAAGATCACCCCGAAGATAATAACGGATAAAGTACAGGCCAGAAAGAAAAAGGCCGATGATCCGATGCCGGGTGTTGAGAACATAATTGCGGTCTCTTCAGGTAAGGGTGGCGTCGGTAAAAGCACCATAGCGGTCAACCTGGCGGTAGCACTTGCAAAGCTTGGATACAGGACAGGATTGCTTGATGCCGATATTTTCGGTCCTTCAATTCCGGTAATGTTTGCCACTGCCGGTCACAAGCCTGAACTGAAGCAGATTGACGGCAAAGACATGATAGTGCCTCTGGTGAGGTATGGTGTGAAAGTACTTTCTATCGGTTTTTTTGTCGATCAGTCTGATGCCGTAGTATGGCGCGGCCCCATGGCCTCGGGTTTTCTCAAGCAACTGATCACCCAGGGAGACTGGGGAGATCTGGACTATCTCATTGTTGATCTTCCTCCGGGCACAAGCGACATACATCTAACACTGGTACAAGAAGTTGCTGTCACCGGTGCAATAGTGGTAACCACGCCTCAGGATGTGGCTGTGGCTGATGCAATAAAGGGCATTGCCATGTTCAGGAGTGATAAGATCAGCGTCCCGGTGCTCGGGCTCGTTGAGAACATGTCGTGGTTCACGCCTGCCGAGCTTCCTGAGAACAGGTATTACATATTCGGAAAGGAGGGAGGCAAGAGGCTGGCTGAGAAGTATGGAGTGGAACTCCTGGGACAGATTCCGGTAGTACAATCGATCTGTGAAGGAGGTGACAAGGGAAAGCCTGTTGCACTTGACGAATCGGCAAGTGGTTCAGCATTCAGGGAACTGGCGGCAAAGGTAACGGAAAAGACATTGGAGAGGAATAAAACTGCCGATCCGACAAAAAGAGTAATAATCAATTAGAATAACATGTCAAACAGCTTGATTGAAAAGGTAAGTAAGGCCCTCGAAAGAGTGAGGCCCTATCTGCAGTCCGATGGCGGCGACATCGAACTTGTTGAAATCACACCCGAGAATATAGTGAAAGTAAGGCTTACAGGTGCATGCCATGGTTGTCCTTACAGCATGATGACCCTCAAGGCAGGGGTTGAGCAGTCGCTGATGAAGGAGGTACCCGAGATCAGGGAAGTGGTGGCGGTGAACTGAGCCCGGCAGCAATTTTTATTACCTTTGCTATACTATAGTCGCATCACAACAGTTTATAGTATAAAATATCGCCTTTGAGAGCATTCAGGCATTCATATTGTTTTCTTTTCTGCCTGGTTGTCTTGTTTCTTGCAACTGCCTGTTCAGTTGAGAAGAATACAGGGGCGACACGGTTCTACCACAGCCTGACAGCGCGGTATAATATCTACTTCAACGGCAATGAGAGCTTCAAGGCTGGTGTCGAAAAGGTAAACAGGTCGCATAACGATGATTTTGGTGAACTGCTTACGCTCTTCGAGTTCAGCAATCCTGCCTCGGCAAAAGCAGCTGCGGCAGACATGGAGCGTACCATCCAGAAGATGTCAAAGCTGATAACCCTGAAGTCGATTACTGCCAGGCCTGGTCGTATTCCCTAAGGTAGAAG
>CAYUOS010000086.1:0-13743 GCA_964446435.1 uncultured Rikenellaceae bacterium
ACGAGTATGCATCAACATCAACCGGTGTAGCGGTAGGGCTATACCTTAAACAAAAGATAACAGAGAGAATCTCAGTCAGACCAGGACTGGCACTTTCAGTAAACTCACTGGGTTTTCATGATGGTCGTGGTAGTGATAAGGCTCTGTATTCACTTCCGCTCAGCGATGGAAATACGGGTATGTCGAGCTCCTACACCGGAGAGCTGAGCATGATAGCCATGGAGGTTCCCGTAAACCTGGTATTCAAGATCATCGACAGAGGCCGTTCGAATCTCTATCTCTCAACCGGAGCATCAACAATGATATACCTTAGCCAGCAGTTTGAGGGTAGTTTTGTCAATGAATACACAAGGCAGGAGATGAACACTGTTACCGGTGAAATCAGCCAGGTAAGCAGGTACTCTACAGTTGCCGTCAATAATGAATATGGAGCCTTCAGCCGCGCCGACTATTTCGGACTGGCAAATATTTCGGCTGGTTACTCTATGCCTTACGGTCAGACAGGATCCCTTCTGATTGAGCCATTTCTGCAGTTGCCTCTCAGCGACCTTACTTCAATGAACCTTCGCGTACGCTATGGAGGTTTATCGATGAAGGTCAGGTTCGGAGGCCTGAACAAGAAATAGTCTTACCTGAACCTTAACCTTAGCGAGTTCGTGACCACGCTCACTGAACTCATCGCCATTGCGGCTCCGGCTATCATCGGATTCAGAAGAAATCCGGTGAATGGATAGAGGACCCCTGCTGCAAGGGGAATACCTATTATATTATATATAAAGGCCCAGAAGAGGTTCTGTCTTATTGTGGCAACAGTCTGTCTTGATAGCTTAATAGCCTCAGGAATCTTTTTAAGATCAGAAGAGACTATGGTCATTCTGGCAACATCCATGGCTATGTCGCTTCCTCGGCCCATTGCTATGCTTACATCGGCTTGTGCCAGTGCTGCACTGTCATTGATGCCGTCACCGGCCATCGCTACAATCCGGCCCTCCTGTTGCAGCTTCTTAACATATTCCGATTTGTCAGCAGGCAGCATGCCTGCTATATATTTCCTGATTCCTGCTTCCGATGCGATGGCTTCGGCTGTCTCTGCATTGTCGCCTGTAACCATGATAACTTCTATCCCCATCGCCTCTGCCTCCTTAATCGCCTCAGCTGAGGTTGCCCTTAGCCTGTCAGCCACTGCCACTACGGCATAAGCACGGTCAGAGCCTGCAAACCAGATAATTGTCTTTGCCTCTTTGCTGAATTCTGCAGCGGCATCTGCTAGGCGACGGTCGATAGAAATACCTTTCTCCTCAATCAGTTTCCTGCTGCCGGCGTAATATCTCTCCTCGTTAAAGAATCCTGTTACCCCCTTGCCGGTGATGCTTTCAAATTTATCAACTACGGCCGTCTGAACGTCATGGTAGTATTTTGCCACAGCCATGGCGAGAGGGTGCTCTGACTGCTGCTCCATTGCAGCGAGTACAGGAGCAAGTGATGATTCTTCCTCCAGCCAGATGGCGTTGGTAACGACGGGATGCCCTTCAGTCAGTGTGCCTGTCTTGTCAAGCAGCAGGGTGTCTGCTTTCCTTCCAAGTTCAAGGCTGACAGCATCCTTTATGAGTATACCCTTTTCAGCACCTTTGCCTATGCCAACCATTATAGCCGTCGGGGTGGCAAGGCCAAGTGCGCACGGACAGGCAATTACCAGTACTGTAATCATCGCCAGGAGTCCCTGCGTGAAACTGTTCTCACCGCCGAAGATAAGCCATACAATGAAAGCGGTTGCTGCAATGCCCACGACCACAGGAACAAAAACAGCAGCAATACGGTCAACCAGTTTCTGTACGGGAGCCTTGCTGCCCTGTGCCTCCTGGACCAGCTTAATGATTCTGGCGAGCATTGTCTCGGCACCAACCTTTTCAGCCCTGAACCTGAAGCTGCCGTTTTGGTTGATTGTTCCGGCAAAGACCTGGCTGCCTGATTCCTTCATGACAGGCAGTGGTTCTCCGCTGAGCATACTCTCATTTACCCATGAGCTGCCTCTCAGCACAATCCCATCGACAGCGATTTGCTCTCCCGGTTTCACAAGAACCACATCGCCCTTTGCCACCTTTTCTATTGCAATAGACTCCTCGGTTCCATCAGCACGAATTACCGTTACATGACGGGGTTGCAGGCCCATAAGCTTCTTAATGGCTGATGAGGTATTGCCCTTTGCCCTGTCTTCAAGCAGCCTTCCGAGAAGGATGAAGGCAATAATTACGGCCGCTGCCTCGAAATAGACATGGGCATGAAGTCCCCTCGAATGCCAAACCTCGGGAAAAAGGGTGTTGAAGGTGCTGAAAAGATAGGCCGTGCCGGTGCTCAACGCCACCAGTGTGTCCATGGTCGCTGTCCTGTGCCTTGCCTGGCGCCAGGCGTTTACAAAGAACCTTCTGCCCAGCCACAGCACCACAGGGGTGGTAAGCACCCACATGATTATGTTGGCGTAAGGCATCTCCATGAAGAACATGCCGATTGCCGCCACAGGGACTGCCAGAAGAATCGCCCCTATGGTTTTGCGCTTGAGGTCATTGTACTGCTTTGCATGCATCTCATCAAAACTTGCCTGAGCACCTTCACCTCCTTCATCGATAAGCATGTCATAACCCGCCGCCTGAAGAGACTGCCTGAGCTCTTCAAGGCTTACCTGCCCGGGGTCAAATTCAAGTTTGACACTCGCGGTGGCAAGGTTAACGCTGGCACTGCTTACTCCTTTGCGGGAACCCAGGTTCTTCTCCACATTGGCCGCGCATGACGCACAAGACATGTGAAGTACCGGGATAGTTTTGATCTCGACTCTGTTCATGACTTACATAGAACATATATCAGTATAACAGATAAGGCCGGTACATTGTTGAGACATGTACCGTACAGGCTACCTCAGGCATTTTCTTACCTGGCAATCTTTATCATGGCTCCTGACTGCACCTGGGCGTTGAGTTCGATGTTATTCAGGAGCGCAAACTCGCTGTATTTCTCCTGCGGAACACCAAGGGTCCTGAAGTGATTTTCGAGTGTTGCCGTTGACTGTGTCCTGACAACCCGAAGTCTTACGGGCTGAACATTGAGTTTTGAAGGATCGGTCAGTGTTGCAAAGCTGCCAATCGTTGATTCAAACAGCTTCGTGTTTGCAGCAAAGTCTGCATCGTTGGCGACACCGTGAAATACATAGTAGGTGCCATTGTGATCGATGAACCCCGACATCACCATTGTATTCATCTGCTGCCCGGTTGACTGATTCTGGGTAACCTTGCTGGAGATGGTTATTATTGCAGGAAAACCGTTTACGGTCGTTTTTCTGCTCTCTATGAGCTTAAGTTCCAATTGGTTGATGGTGGTCTGGGCTGCTTCGTCAAGGCTGTTCTGTCTGGCAAAGGTAAATACGATCATTGCTTTTCCGTCATCGGGACCCATGGTTACCTGCATTGGTGAATTCTCGAGCTTCCAGCCTGCCGGAAACGAAAACCTGAATTTCAACTCGGGGTGGTAAAAAACGCTACCCTCGGCAAAGCCCTGCCTGGGATCCTCGCCGTATACCATTCCGTCGATCATCTGCAGATAGCGGTCGGTGTTAACAATGTAGTTATCGAGGGCAAGTTTCTCCTGCCATTTTCCGGCGTCTGCCAGTACGTCGTTGTATCTGTCACCCGGGTCGGGATGTGTCGAAAGGAAGGTTGGTATTCCTCCCTGGGTCATTGACAGGTTCATCTTAACCAGGACCTTGTAGAAATCAGCCATTTTTTTTGCATCATAGCCAATTTTTGAGGTATACTCGACACCCAGTCTGTCTGCCTCGCGCTCGTCACTGCGGCTGAAGCTAAGGAAGAGCAGCTGCATGCCAGCCATTGCATATTCTGCATAGTTACGGAACTCTTCAGATGCTATCATACCCCCGATAAGGAGAAGTGTGCCTAGCTGTTGCTTTGACTGTCTGCTGGCAGTATGCCTGGCTGTTATGTGACCCATCTCATGGCCTATTACGCCTATAAGCTCTGCTTCATTATTGAAATGGGCAAGTATTCCGCGGGTGAGGTAAATATAACCACCCGGAACTGCAAATGCATTTATTACGGGTGAGTCCAGTATTCTGAAGTGATACTTCAGGTTCGGACGGTGTGAAATTTTCCCCATTTCATCACCTGTTTGCTTTATCAGGGCCAGCAGGGCATCATGCTTGTATTCCCCGAAGGTTGCCATCACCTGTGGGTCATAGTCGGCTCCGAGTTGTATCTCCTGTGCCTCTGACATCAGCATAAGTTGCCGCTTTCCCGTAACCGGATTAACGGCACATGATATTACCACAAGCAGGGCTGCCAGAATGACAAGGACTGATAAAATGATCTTCCGCTTCATATCCAGATAATTATGTTTGAAATGATGATGTTTCGGGTATTTATAGAAACAATTATAATTAAAACGTAAAGATACTTATATATTATTTAAAAGAGCAGTGATGGACTGTGTGGCGTATAAGGGCGTATAAGGGTTTAGAGGCGTATAAGGGTGTATAAGGGCTTAGAGGCGTATAAGGGCATAGAGGCGTATGAGGGCGTATAAGGGCGTATAAGGGCGTATGAGGGCGTATATAAAAGGGCTTAGAGGTGTATAAGGGCTTAGAGGCGTATAAGGGCCTAGAGGCGTATGAGGGCGTATATAAAAGGGCCTAGAGGCGTATAAGGGTGTATAAGGGCTTAGAGGCGTATAAGGGCCTAGAGGCGTATAAGGGCGTATGTATAAGGGCCTAGAGGCGTATAAGGGCTTAGAGGCGTAAGGGCGAATCGGGTATATGAGGGATTGTGATAATTGGCACCTGATGGGCTCGGATTGCCGGTTTAATACATATATTTGTGAATATTCCGGATCATTATCTTAGCATATGTTTAACCGCATCCTTACAGCCCTGGTTTTGTTAACAGCCGGCGTTTTCCTTTATGGTCAGACAGTTACAGTCAGTGGTTATGTAAGTGATGTCAGGAGTGGCGAGCGGATGATCGGTGCTACAGTCTACGGAAGGAATACCTTCGCAGGCACTGTTACCAATAATTATGGATTCTACAGTATAAGGCTGCAACGGGGCCAGACTGAACTCGCATCCTCTTTTCTTGGCTATGAGCCAGTCTCTTACAGTTTCAATCTTACCCGTGACACCACTATACACTTCTCGCTCGAACTCTCATCAAAACAGCTTGACGAGGTAACGGTAACCGCCACAATGAGACAATCGAAGGTCGAAAGTCCTCAGATGAGTATGATTGACATTCCCGTCTCGAAGTTCTTTAATCTCCCGGTAATGCTTGGAGAAGCTGATGTTCTTAAGATAATTCAACTTCTTCCCGGGGTTCAGTCCGGCACAGAAGGTACAACGGGCATCTATGTAAGAGGAGGCGGACCAGATCAGAATCTTTTCCTTCTCGACGGGGTACCTGTTTACAATGCAAGCCACCTTTTCGGCTTCATGTCTGTTTTCAACCCCGATGCAGTGAAGTCTGTGCAACTCTATACGGGTGGATTTCCGGCGCGTTACGGAGAACGACTCTCATCGGTTGTCGATATAAGGATGAAGGAGGGCAATGAGAAGGAATTCAAGGGAAATGTTGCGATCGGCCTGATATCATCAAAGCTGTCTCTCGAAGGCCCTTTGGTAAAGGATAAAACCTCCTTTATCATTTCAGCAAGGCGCACATACGCTGATGTACTGGCAAGGCCATTTATTGCCTACCAGAACTCGCTCAGCAGCATGAATACCACAGGCGGATATTTCTTCTATGACCTGAATGCCAAGGTAAACCATAAATTCTCAGATCGCAGCCGTCTCTTTCTAAGTACATATGCCGGCAGAGACAAGGCATATTTCAGGGAAAAGGACCGTATTGAGTATGATTTCTATGAGCCGGTGAAATATGAGTACCAAGACAGATTCAGTCTAGGCTGGGGAAACATCATTACAGCTTTGCGATGGAACTACCTGATCAGCCCGAGGCTTTTCAGTAATACAACCCTGACCTACAGTAGGTACAACTTCGATATCACAAGCGAATCAATACGGAAAGACCTGATTGCCAATACTAAAGCGACCGATCTGTTCAAGTATTTTTCAGGAATTGAGGATATGGCTGCCAGGCTTGACTTCGATTATTATCCTGCTCCTGAGCATTCTGTGAAGTTTGGGGCAGCTTTTACACACCATACTTTCAGACCCGGAGTCACCAGGTTCAGCTATAATGAGGGTTCCGGTGGAACAGCAATTGACACAACCTTCGGCGATACCAGAATATTTGCCAGGGAGTTCATTGCCTACGCGGAGGATAATTTTGATATATCCCCGAGATTTAAGATAAATGCAGGATTGCGGCTATCCCTCTTCAATGTTCAGGATACATCATATGCAAGTCTTCAGCCCAGGATATCGATGCGTTTCCTCGTGTCTGACAACTTTTCACTGAAGGCATCATATTCAAAGATGTCGCAATTTGTTCACCTGCTTACCACATCAGCCATAAGCCTGCCGACAGACCTTTGGCTGCCTGTAACAAGACGATTTGGTCCGCCATTCTCACATCAGGTGGCTGTTGGGTCTGGATTCAGGTTGCCATGGCAGATGGAAATGACAATCGAAGCCTTCTACAAGACAATGGAGAACCTGATTGAGTATAAGGAGGGGGCTTCTTTCGGGGGTACCGGGTCAGGCTGGGAATCGAAGGTGGAGCAGGGCAGGGGATGGTCCTATGGCGCTGAATTCCTTATAGAAAAGAGTATTGGCAAGACAACAGGATGGGTTGGCTATACAATCTCAAGAAGTGACAGACAGTTTGAGAATCTCAACTTTGGCAGGGCATTCCCGGCTAAATACGACCGAAGGCATGATGTGAGTGTTGCAATAACCCATAAGTTCAACGAGAGGATCGATCTGGGTGTCGTCTGGGTTTATGGTACAGGTAATGCTGCAACCCTCGGTGTAATGAAATACCCATCAGACAACTTCATGAACCTTTATAGCTGGTACGATGATGAAATAACTGAATATGTCAGCCGGAATAATTACCGAACCCCTTCATACCACAGGCTTGACGTGGGAATCAATATGCACAAGGTAAAGGAGCGGGGAACCAGAACATGGAACATTTCGGTATATAACATGTATAACCGCCGGAATCCATTTTTTATCTACTGGCAGGAGGATTATTCCCTGATACCCAACCCGGCAGATCCCGGTCAGTACCTGTTCCAATCGAAGACGGTTCTCAAGAAGGTGAGTCTGTTTCCCATAATCCCATCTGTTTCCTGGTCATTCAAATTCTGAGCGGCATAATGAAAAGAACAGCATATCATATTACAACCGTTGCACTGTTACTAGCCGTTTTAGCTGTTTCATGCGAGGAGGAGATTGAATTCAGGGGTGAAAGGGTGGAACCGAAAATCGTTATGTATTCACTTTTCGATCCCGATTCAATAATTTCAGTATCACTATCAAGGAGTTACCCGGTTTTCGATAAACCTGCCAACAGGCAGCAGATTACCAATGCAACCGTCAAACTCTACCGTGACGATGAGCTGTTTACAACTCTAGTATACGAACCACTGCCGCAAGCCTACATTTTCAGTTCTGTTGAAAACTATTCGGTTTACAGGGCTGCAGATATCAAACCTGAGCCCGGATACCTGTACCGCATTGAGGCTGAGATACCCGGAATGAGGACTGTAAGTGCAGAAGCAGGTCTGCCTACCCCGGTACCTGTTGCCGGAATCGACACATTGACTCTTACAGGCGATTACGGAGAGAAGTACATCCGTACCCGGGTGCGATTCAGCGATCCGGCCGGTGAGAATAATTACTATCGCATCAATGTGCAGATGCTTGATGGTTATTACACAGGTTCACTGAAAGATCCATGGACAGATGAAAGCAGTGTGTGGGTCTACAGGGAAGAGTACACGGGAGCTGTCGTTGATGATCCATTGTTGAGACCCTCCGGCAATGAGGATCTGTTTGGAATCTCCGGCAATAATCCGTATTACATTTTCAGCGATGAACTTATTTCTGGCAGGGAATACGATCTTACCTTCAGGATAAACGCACCCGTAAAAAGCTTTTCACATTATGAGTTCACTCATTATAAAATCGAGCTTCAATCGATATCGCAAGATCTCTATCTTTATCTGCGTAGCCTGTCGCTTCATCGCAGTTCGGGAAGTTCACCCTTCACCGAGCCAGTTATTGTATATTCCAATGTTGTTAACGGGCTCGGAATTGTCGGTGCCAGGATAAGTTCAGGCATAAATCTGGAGTTTGGTGAATATCCGGTGGAAGGTGTGCCTTATGAGTTCAACAGCTGGTGGCGAAAGTAAGATGGCTTTAATAAAAAAAATGCTCTATATTTAAGACTGAAATATTAACAAACTTTTTTCCCATGAACAGATATTCAAGACTCATTTCTCTGCTGTTGGCTCTGCTGATCATCGGCAGTTCTGATGCTATTGCCCAGAGAAGAAGGGCTGCACAGGCGGACCCAGTTGCACAGGTACAGAAGGCGGTACCGGTTATTGTAGACGGAGAGGCTCAAAGAGTGCCGGCATTCGAGAATCCTGATGAATGGATTAAGCATGACCTCTGGGTAGTGACAGAATTTGACTCTGACGGCGATGGCAAGCCAGACAGAATGCACGTATCGGTTACCAGGCCAAAGCAGACAGAGACTGAAGGGCTGAAGTTGCCCGTTATTTATGAGTCGAGTCCATATTTTGCAGGCACAGCCTCGGGTGCAGTGCCCTATCGCTGGAATGTAAGACATGAACTGAATACTGTTCCCCCGCCAAGAGTACATGCCCCTGATATTGTCAGGCGTGGTCAGCGTCCGGTAATCTCAAATTCACAAATACGCAACTGGGTTCCCTACGGATTCATTGTTGTTCACTCATCGGCACCGGGATCGGGATTGTCGCAGGGCTGCCCGACGGTAGGAACAGAGATCGAAGCCCTCGCTCCTAAGGCTGTCATTGACTGGCTTAACGGCAGGACAAAAGGATACACCACACCTGACGGCTTTGAGGAGGTTACAGCATACTGGACCACAGGTAAGGTTGGCATGACCGGCACATCATATAACGGTACGATTCCCTTTGCCGCGGCCACAACAGGCGTTGAAGGGCTTGAGGCGATAATTCCGATAGCACCAAATACCTCATACTGGCATTACTACAGGTCTAACGGATTGGTACGTCATCCTGGTGGATGGCTCGGTGAGGATATAGATTTTCTTTACGATTTCATTCATTCGAATCCCGACAGGCGTGATTACTGCAATGACACCTACAGGGACGGTGAGATGGCTGCAGGAATGGATCGCGTAACAGGTGACTACAACGATTTCTGGGAGAAGAGGGATTACATAACCTATATGGACGGATATAAGGCTGCAACGCTTATGGCTCATGCCTTCAACGACTGGAATGTTGTTCCCAGCCATAGCCACAGGTTCATTGAGGTGCTGAAGGATATGGGCGTGCCGCTGCAGATTTACTACCATCAGGGAGGACATGGAGGAGAACCACCCTTCAGGATGATGAACAGATGGTTTACAAGGTATCTTTTCGGAGTTGAGAATGGTGTTGAGAATGACCCGAAATCATGGATAGTAAGGGAAAATGATGAGAGGCAGAATCCCACTCCATACGCTGATTATCCACATCCTGATGCTGCACCTGTAAGTTTCTACCTTACAAAGGGAGCGCCGGAGGTAGGAGGACTGGCGTTGGAAAGAGTTCCTGCACAGGGCACAGAGACCCTTGTTGACAACTTTTCATTCAGTGGTTCAGTGCTTGCACAGGTTGAATGGACCGACCACAGGCTTCTTTATGTAACCCCGGTATTGAAGGAAGAACTTCATATTTCCGGGGTTCCGACGATAACCATCAGGGCTTCCAGCAGCAAGCCGGCTGTGAACCTGTCGGTATGGCTCGTATCATTACCATGGAACAATGCTGCCAATGCCAAAATAACAGACAATATAATTACGCGTGGCTGGGCCGACCTTCAGAACCATAGTTCAATGAGGGAAAGCAAGCCGCTGGTGCCGGGTCAGTTCTACGAGATGACTTTTGAGCTGGAGCCTGATGACCAGGTGATTCCGGCAGGCCAGCAGATAGGATTGCTGATTATGGCTTCTGACAAGGATTTCACTCTGTGGCCCGATCCTGGTACGAAACTTACTGTTGATCTTGATGGTACGGTGCTGAAGATACCGGTTGTCAAGGGCAAGGCATCTATTAAGTACTAAACTAAGGATAAATCTGTCATATTTGAGGAGAAACTGCCGCTTTCAGCGGTGGTTACTCCTTAAATATCATTAAAGGCACTCCACCCGGGTTCTGCCAGCTGTGGAACACGAGGAATTGCCGCTTTCAGCGGCGGATCCTCCTAATCAGAGCTGCAAATGAAAGAATTGAAGTCATTGCGATGCAATGACAAATTGCTTCGCAATTTTCAAATAAAAACCTTCTCAAAAAGCAAAAGCGAGCTTTTGTTTTTGCTCGCTTTTCATTTGATGATCAATTTTTTGCATTTGCTCGTGAACCCGGAGGAACTCGAATCCCCAACCTTCTGATCCGTAGTCAGATGCTCTATCCAATTAAGCTACGGGTCCATTTTGGTCAACCTGCACGCTGCTGAACGGCATTGC
Organism: uncultured Rikenellaceae bacterium; assembly: GCA_964446435.1. Taxonomy (GTDB): domain Bacteria; phylum Bacteroidota; class Bacteroidia; order Bacteroidales; family VadinHA17; genus SLNP01. The sequence continues at coordinate 10,707 of CAYUOS010000086.1, forward strand.
ACCGTTTATTCAGTAACAGCTGACGGTTTCAAAACCGACTGCAAATATAGCATATATTTTTATTTGGCTAATATTGTATTAACTTTAATCTGCGTTTTAATATTGGTAAAAGTTTTATCCTCTTATTCTGTAAATAATTAACAGACAAAGATATATGAAAAAGATACTGAAGATATTCGCCGGTATAGTCACCGGCTTTATCGCCCTCATCATTGCCGCCATGATACTGTTGCCTGTCATCTTCAAAAAGCAAATCAAGGAGGTAGTGGTCAGGCAGATAAATGAAATGGTCAACGCAAAGGTCGCAATCGGCGACTACTCACTGGGCTTTTTCAGAAACTTCCCAAACCTGGCATTCTCCCTTAAAGATGTCTACGTCACAGGCATTAACAGGTTCGAAGGTGACACCCTGGCCGGCTTCAGGTCATTCTCGGTGGTCTTCAACCTTAAAAGCATCTTCGGCAGTGAAGGCTACGAGGTGAAATCAATAATTGTCGACCGGCCGGTTATCTACGGCATCGTTCTTTCTGACGGAACCGTGAACTGGGATATAATGAAGCCATCTGATACAGCAGAAGAAGCTGCTGTGGCTCCGGAACTTGCCGAGGCCGGTACATCGGAGGGTGAAATGAAGCTCCTGCTTCGCAAGTTCCAGGTGAATAAGGGCAATATATTCTATAATGACGCCGAGATGAATATGTCGGCAGAGCTCCGTGATCTCAACTTCAGCCTTAGCGGCGACATGACGGAGTCTGAAACAGACCTGCTGATGGCGCTTCAGGTTTCAGGTGTTGATGTGGTTTATGAAGGCATCAGATATCTGCGCAATGCGGTTGTCGATTCAAAGATCAGCCTGTTTGCAAATCTCGACGACTGGAAATTCACCTTTCGTGACAACCACTTGACAATAAATGACCTGATTCTGAATTTTGCAGGTGATGTGGTAATGCCCGGTGATGACATATATACAGATATTACCTTCTCGGCCCCTAAAACCGGATTCAAGTCGCTGTTGTCGATGGTTCCGGCTGTATATATGACAGATTTTGAAGGGCTTCGTGCTGACGGATCATTCGAGCTGAGCGGAAACGTTAAAGGTACATACAGCGATGCTGACAGTACAATGCCCAATGCAGTAATCAGGCTGGCCGTGCGCAACGGAGTGATCAGCTATCCCGATCTGCCTGAAAAGATCACGGCCATCAATATGGATCTCAATATAGATTTCAATGGTACCGATATGGACAGGACTACCGTTGACATGCCGCGTTTTCACTTTGAGCTGGCCGGGAATCCGTTCGACATAGCAATGAACATAAGAACCCCGATGAGCGATCCCGAGATCAAGGGAACGGCAGCGGGCAGGATAGATTTCGGATCGCTGGCCGATGCCATACCCCTTGATGACATTAAACTCCAGGGCCTGCTTGAGACATCGCTGAGCATGGCAGGAAAAATGTCTATGATAGAGCAGGAGAGGTACCAGGATTTCCACGCTGCCGGGTCGATGACGCTGGGCAACTTTGTCGTGGAGATGACAGACATGCCGGAGGTGAAAATAGAGCGTGCAGTCTTTGATTTCAATCCGGGCACGGCTGAACTTCGTGAATGTAGTATAATTGTCGGAAAAAGCTCTGACTTCTCACTGACCGGCAGCCTCGCAAACTATATCCCCTATATCTTCTCAGACGGGACTATCAAGGGCAATATGACCCTTGGTTCCAGAATGATTGACCTTGATGAGATTATGGCTGCGATGCCTGATACTGAAGAGGAAGATACTACAGCCCTGGCACTTATCAGGGTGCCTGAAACTATCGATTTCACATTCAAGGCTGCCATTGAAAAGTTGATATACGGATCAATTAAGCCTGAAAACATAAGGGGGAACCTGGTGGTGCGTGACGGCATGCTGCGGGTATACGACACAGGGATGGAGATTCTTGGAGGCAGGATCAGCATGAATGCCCTTTACGATACACGTGATTCTCTGAAACCGCTGATGAGTGCCGATATGTCGGTGACCAATATGCTTGTGAAGGCGGCCTTCGAAACCTTTAACTCTGTACAGCAGCTGGCGCCGGCTGCGAAGGGGATAGACGGGGCTATCAGTCTGAACCTGAAGTTTGAGAGTCTTCTCGGCAGCGATATGATGCCGGTTCTGAACACCGTTTTCGGCGAGGGAATCCTTACATCCAATGAACTTCAGCTTGTCGACATGCCGACATTCAACAAGATGAGGGAGGTGCTGAAGGTAGGGGAGAAGTATACAAATACACTTCGCGATCTGCGTGCAAGTTTCAGGGTGCGCGACGGTCGTGTTTTTGTGACACCCTTTGACACCAGGCTTGGCAATCTCAGGATGAACATCTCGGGTGATCAGGGTTTTGACCAGACACTTAACTATTTCATCAGGACAGAGATACCACGAGCCGATCTGGGATCGGCCGCCAATGAGCTTACAGAAAGCCTCGTTACACAGGCTTCACGTCTGGGTGTTGCCTATGCACCTGCTGATATAATTAAGGTGAACCTGAAGATAGGCGGCACCGCACTGAGGCCTGATGTTTCTCCCGATTTCAGCGGTATAGGAACCGGAGCTGCATCGGCAGTATCGGCCTTGAAGGAGCAGGTCAGGGAGGAGGCCACCCAGGCTGTCAGAGAGGTCGTAACGGATGCAACCGACAGGGCCAGGGCAGAGGCAGAAGCCCAGGCAGACAGGATAATGAAGGAGGCTGAGGCCAAAGCACAGGCGATTAGAGATGAGGCAGCGCGGGCAGCTGAGAAATTAAGGGCTGAAGCTGAAGAACAGGCTCAGAGAATTATTAAGGAAGCCGAAGGAAGGAACAACCTTGTCAGAGCCGCTGCCGCCCGGAGTGCCGATGCTGTAAGGAACGAGGCAAACCGCAAGGCCGATCAGCTTGTAAAGGAAGCCGATGTGCAGGCTCAGAAACTGATAGATGAGGCTGCAGCCAGAAGGGAAGAGCTGTTGAAGAAGATTTAAGGACGGTAAACGGTAAACGGAACCGAGCCGAAG
>CAYUOS010000087.1:0-13724 GCA_964446435.1 uncultured Rikenellaceae bacterium
ACCCCGACTTCAGCAGCATAAGAGCCAGATCGCAGAACCTGGCGGAACTTGTTGGCCAGCTTGAGATAATCAGAACAGAGGACAGTCTCAGGAGGTTGGCATCAATGAGTGCACAGGAAAGAAGCGTCGTGATTGCCGGAATCATTGAGAAGGTAAGGCAGGAGGAGATGAGACTTGCCGAAGAGGGTCAATCGTCAGACATGTACAATCTGGGTCAGTACTACGAGAGTGAGAGGAGGTTCCGCGACAATATCGAGATGGAGGGGCAATGGTACTTCTACAATCAGGCAGCTCTTACCTTCGGTCGGACGGAATTCAGGAGAAGATGGGGCGAACGCAAGCTTGAGGATAACTGGAGAAGGAGAAACAGACAGACACTTGAGCTTGGAGTGGATGCAAGGGATGATCGCGAGGCTGTTCAGGCTGATACGGCAGCGGCTGCCACTGACCCGAAGAACCCTGAGTTCTATATCAGGCGGCTGCCCCTGAATGACTCGCTGATGGCAGTCTCAAGAGAGCGGTCAGCAAATGCCCTCTATATGGCCGGCAGCGTTTTTGCCGGCAAATTCCAGGACACCGAGGGAGCCGGCTCATCGTGGAGCAGCCTGATATCACAGTTCCCGGGACATGAACTGGTTCCGCAAACCTACTACCAGCTATACCTTCTTTACCGCGAGAAAGAACCGGCCAAGGCTGAAGCCTACAGGCAGGCCCTTCTCATAAGCCATCCCGCATCAGACTTTTCTCTTATTCTTACCGATCCTGACTATTTCAGGAAGCAAAGGGAGAACGAAATCCGCATTGCCGGACTGTACGAAACCGCCTATGAGCATTACATTGAAGGAAGATACCACGAAGCCAGAAGAATTTGTGAGGAGATAGCACTCTCTGCTACCGGTCATGAACTTATTCCCAAAGTAAAGCTCTTAAGAGCCCTTACATTCGCTGCCACAGGTGATGAAAAGACATATCGTGAACTGCTTTCAGCACTGGTTAAGGAGTTTCCATCAACCGATCAGGCTGTCAGGGCAAGGCAGCTGATGGGTGCCCTTGACCAGGAAAAACCTGAACTGAGAGTGGAAGAGGACAGGCAGATAGCAGCGGAGATCTACTTCTACGAACCGGAAGAATCACACCTTTTCGTACTGGTGATTGAAGATCCCAATTTCAACCTCAACCAGGCAACCTTCGATGTGATAAACTACAACATAGACAACTACACCAACAGGAACTTCAGGTCAGAGGGTCAGCTTGTCGGAAACAGGTTCATTATGATGACCGTAAGAGGATTCACCTCTGCCGAAGATGCAATGGCATATTACCGGAATTTCAACACTGTAAGGATTGTCAGGAACAGTACCTCCTCAAATACCAAAACCTTCATAATTACCACCCGCAACCTTGAAACCCTGAGAAAAGACCTCGATCCGGCCAGGTACCTGCTCTTCTTCCGTGAAAACTATATTAAAGGCAATGAAGCAGAGTGAAGCCTCATCAAGACTGATAAGAATTTTATGGACCGATGATGAGATTGATGTCCTGAAGCCACATGTAATCTTTCTGAATTCAAAGGGTTACCATGTCGACACATGCACCAATGGAAATGATGCCCTCGATATGGTGCGTACCAATAATTACGACCTTATTTTCCTTGACGAGCACATGCCAGGCCTGAGCGGACTTGAGACCCTCAACCTTATAAGGCAGATAAGGCACGATATTCCTGTCATAATGATTACCCGCAGCGAAGAGGAGGGGATCATGGATGCTGCAATTGGTTCTGAAATTGCCGATTACCTTATCAAACCGGTAAAGCCTGCCCAGATTATACTGGCTATCAGGAAGAACACCGAGCAGCGCAGGCTGGTGACCGAAAAGACAACCACAGGCTATCTCTCCTCTTTCGGCAGCACCGGTACGATGATAGCCGGTGCACGAACTATAGAAGACTGGTACGAAGTGTACCGGAAGCTCGTCTACTGGCAGACCGAACTCCGCAAGTCGAGTGAGACCGGATTGCGCGAAGTTCTCGACGCACAGATACTTGATGCCAATAATTCGTTCTCAAGGTTCATAACCTCTTCATACCTGAAGTGGTACGGCCAGGCCAGTGCAGACGACAAGCCTCTGCTGTCTCCATCGGTGATGCAACAAAAGGTATTTCCGCTGCTCAAGACTGCAAAGCCACTCTTCTTCATTGTAATTGACAATCTGAGATACGACCAGTGGAGGACTATTACACCGCTGATAAGCGAATACTACAGGATTGCCGGTGAGGAGTTCTACACCAGCATATTGCCAACGGCAACACAATACGCACGAAACGCCCTCTTTTCTGGTCTCATGCCGCTCACAATCAAGGAGTCAATGGCCTCGTACTGGATTGCCGATGACGATGAGGAGGGGAAGAATAACTACGAGGACAAGCTGCTTGAGAGGCATCTGGGCCGCCTGGGCCTGAACATCAGGTGGGCCTACGAGAAGCTTCTTAACAACCAGGAAGCGAGGAAGTTCAACGAAAAGCACCGCAGCTTCCTGAATCACGATATGGTGGCCCTCGTTTACAATTCTGTCGACATGCTGTCGCACTCGAGAACCGAAGTCGAAGTGATGAAGGAGCTGGCCGCCGACGATGAGGCCTACTGTTCGGTGACCCGGTCATGGTTCATCCATTCTCCGCTCAACGAGCTGCTGAGATCACTCTCAGATGAAGGCGTAACGGTGGTTCTTACCACCGACCACGGCAACGTTCGCGTCAAAAACCCGATCAAAATTGTAGGAGACAGGTCGACATCACCAAACCTGCGTTACAAGCTGGGCCGCAACCTGGCCTACAACCCGAAGGAGGTGTTCGAAATAGCCAATCCGAAGAGTGCGGGCCTACCCTCCCCGAATATCAGCTCAAAATTCATCTTTGCCACCGGGGGCGACTACCTCGTCTACCAGAACAACTTCAACCACTATGCCTCATACTACAAAGACACCATCCAGCACGGCGGCATCTCACTCCATGAAATGATCTGCCCGCTGGTCACCCTCAAACCGCTGAAATAATTTCATACATTTGTCGCCATGGAAATGGTCATCAGAGATTTAAGCAGCCTGCCCTCTGCTGCAACGGCATTATTGGAGGAACACAAGGCTTCCCGGATATTTGCCGTTTACGGAGAGATGGGAGCAGGCAAGACAACATTCATCAGGGAGATATGCCGGGCACTTGGATGCCTCGATACTGCCGTAAGCCCTACCTTCACCCTGATAAACGAGTATTTCAGGGAGAACAGCGACCCTGTCTATCATTTTGACTTCTACCGCATTGAGAATATCACCGAGGTATTCGACTTCGGTATCGAAGAGTACCTCACAGGAGAGTTCTACTGCTTTCTCGAATGGCCTGAAAAAATTGGTCCTATTCTTCCCGAAGGTACTGTTGCAGTCAGAATCACCGCCACAAGTGACGGTACCCGTATCATTAAAACGTGAGGGCTAAATGACTGCTCTGAAAAACAAAAATGAGTAACTTTGAAGATCAAGTACAGTTAACCTGAAAAAGATGAAGGAAAGAGGATCGGGTAACCAGGTATCATTCGGCAACACTGCCTTTATGCCAAAGGAGGAACTGCTGGAAATCAAGCAGCAAACCAGAAAGATACGAATCGGCATCCCTCTTGAGACGGAAGCCGGAGAGAGAAGGATTGCCCTGACACCCGAGGCTGTCAACCTGCTCGTAGAAAATGGTAACGAAGTACTGCTCCAGAAGGGAGCCGGTCATGGATCAAACTATACCGACAAGGATTACAGTGACCATGGCGCGCAGATAATAAGCTCTGCCGCTGGCGTTTACGAGTCTGATGTGGTAATCAAGGTAGCCCCTTTCAGTGAGGCTGAGGCAGGAAAACTCAAGCAAAACCAGGTGGTGATGTCCTACCTGAACGTATTGAAACTGTCTGAAAATACTCTCTCAGCACTGATAAGGAAGAAGGTTACAGCCTTCTCATTTGAGAGAATCAGGGACAGTGACGGCATGTACCCCGTTATTGAATCGATGAGTGAGATAAGTGGCATTACCGCGGTGCTAATCGCCTCAGAACACCTCTCCAACGTACACGGAGGAAAGGGCGTCATGCTGGGGGGTATCACCGGCATCACTCCTACAGATGTTGTAATAATAGGTGCCAATACCGCCGGCGAATATGCGGCAAGGGCGGCGCTGGGCCTGGGAGCAAGGGTAAGGGTATTCGACAACTCGGTAAACAGGCTCCGCCGTTTCCAGAATCTGGTGGGACAGAGGCTTGAGACATCAATATTTCACCCCCAGGTGCTTATCAAATCGCTTAAGTCGGCCGATGTACTTATCGGGGCAATAGACCTTGAGGATCTGAGGCCATGGTACTATATCTCCGAAGACATGGTAATGCTGATGAAGAAGGGTTCTGTTGTCATCGACCTGAGTATCGACAGGGGAGGATGCATCGAGACGACAGAGTGCCGCGAACTGCAGGACCCTGTGTACGAAAAGCACGGTGTGATACACTTCTCGGCATGGAACCTGCCATCAAGGGTAGCACGCACGGCCACCATAGCCCTTAGCAATATCTTCTCGCCCCTGCTTCAGAACCTTGCCGATTCAGGAGGAATAACACCAATGCTCAAGAATGACCATGGACTGCGCAACGGAGCCTATCTTTACAACGGCATTCTCACAAACGAGATGCTGGGCCAGAAGTTCGGAATACTCTCAAAGGATATCGATCTGCTGCTTGCAGCGTTCTGAACAGATACCTCATACCTCACAACCTATAATCCAGTTCAAGGGAGGTATCATCGGCTTTAATGACAGCTTCGCGGCCCAGGTAGATTGCAGGGTTGTCATCTGAATGGCCTGAAGGAAATCCGAAAAAGATCGGATAGCCGTATCCGCCAGCCACATCGGTTACTATCTGCTCAACGCTCCTGCCGAAGGGTATACGCTGATCCTGCATATCGCCAAAATCACCCACCAGCAAGGCTGCCAGGTTGTCGAGCATGCCTGCCAGCCTCAGCGAATGCAGCATGCGGTCGACAGAATAGTAGTACTCCCCGATATCTTCTATGAAGAGTATCTTCCCTTCCGTCTCGGGCCTGGCAATGGTTCCCGCAAGACTGTACAACAGGGCAAGGTTACCGCCGGTTAATATGCCTGAGGCAGCGTTGCCATTAATGGCGACACCCTCCCAGGTGCAGGCAGCCGGCATGCCGAAGAGAAGATCCCTCACCGTTGAGACGGTTCGCGGAGTCTTGGCCGGATTATCATAGTTCAGCAGCATCTCCCCATGTATGGTTGCAACTCCGTACAGAGTTCCCAGCCACATGTTAAGCACCGTTATGTCACTGTATCCCACAATCCACTTAGGTGACTCCAGGAATGCTGAGAAGTCTATCCGGTCAATAATGCGGCTCATGCCATAACCGCCACGGGAGCATAGTACAGCTCTAACGGATGCGTCATCGAGCGCTTGTTGCAGGTCAGATATACGCTGGGCATCGGTTCCGGCAAAAGGACCGTATGAGGCAAGACAGTTTGCACCAACGGTAACCTCGAGGCCCCAGCTTTCAATTTTCTTAACGGCACTTTTCACGGCCCCGGCATCGACAACCCCCGATGGAGAGACAACGGCAACCCTGTCGCCCGGCCTGAGAAACTGCGGAATAATCGGCTTTTCCTTCTTCATTTCTTTATGATTAGGGGCTGAAGCAAGTTGTGCCGCTCCGGCCCTGAAACTGTAAAATTACTATCTTTGCCGCAATTTAATAATTATGACAATAGTACGGCAAAAATGAGCAACTTCAAGCGTGTTCTGGTCACCTCAGCCCTTCCCTACGCCAACGGCCCGATACATATCGGTCACCTGGCAGGTGTATATGTACCATCAGATATCTACACCAGGTATCTGAGGCTTAAGGGTACCGATGTTATTTCAATCTGTGGCTCCGATGAACATGGCGTGCCGATAACCCTTAAGGCCAGGAAGGAGGGAATCACCCCCCAGGAGGTCGTCGACAGGTACCATGAGCTCAACAAGAAGGCGTTTGAGGATTTCGGTATAGCCTTCGATATCTACTCAAGGACCTCCAACAGGGTGCATCACGAAACGGCAGCTGAATTCTTCCGCCACCTGTACGATAAGGGCGAGTTTATCGAGAAGACATCGATGCAGTACTATGATGAAGAGGCCGGGTGCTTTCTTGCCGACAGATATATAACCGGCACATGCCCTCACTGTGAGAACGAAAATGCCTATGGCGACCAGTGCGAGAAGTGTGGCTCATCGCTTAGTCCGAACGAACTGAAGAACCCGAAATCAGCAATAAGCGGCAGCATGCCGGTTCTGCGTGAGACCCTTCACTGGTACCTGCCTCTCGACAGGTATGAGCCATGGTTGCGCAAGTGGATACTTGAGGAACACAAGGAGTGGAAAACGAATGTATACGGACAGTGCAAATCATGGATTGACCAGGGTCTCCAGCCCAGGGCGGTAAGCCGTGATCTTGAATGGGGCGTGCCTGTTCCGGTCGAGGGAGCCGATGGTAAGGTTCTTTATGTATGGTTCGATGCTCCGATAGGCTATATCTCAGCCACGAAGGAACTTACCCCTGAGTGGGAAAAGTACTGGAAGGATCCTGAAACCCGCATGGTACACTTCATCGGAAAGGATAACATTGTGTTTCACTGTATAATCTTCCCGGCAATGCTGAAGGCCGAGGGAAGCTATATTTTGCCCGATAATGTGCCGGCCAACGAGTTTCTCAACCTCGAAAATGACAAGATTTCAACCTCCCGCAACTGGGCTGTCTGGCTTCATGAATACATGGAAGACTTCCCGGGCAAACAGGATGTTCTCAGGTACGCCCTTACCTCAAGCATGCCTGAGGCCAAAGACAACGACTTCACCTGGAAGGAGTTCCAGGCAAGGAACAACAATGAACTGGTGGCAATACTCGGCAACTTCGTAAACCGCACGCTGGTACTGACCTCAAAGTATTATGACGGAATCGTACCGGCTCCCGGAAAGACAGAGACCTATGACAGGGAAGTGCTGGAGTCGATACCTCAATACCGGGTTGCCACCGGGCAGGCACTCGACAACTTCCGCTTCCGCGAAGCACTTAAGGAAGCCATGAACCTGGCCAGGCTGGGAAATAAATACCTTGCCGATACCGAACCGTGGAAGCTTATCAAGACAGACCCTGAAAGGGTACAGACAATCATAAACGTCTCTCTTCAGATAACCGCAGGTCTCTCGATGCTGCTGGAGCCTTTCATCCCGTTTTCGATGGACAAGCTCCGTTTGTGGCTGAAGCTTGAAGGTGTGACCTGGGACGATGCAGGCAGAAACGACCTGATGATACCGGGTCATAAAATTGAAAATCCGGGCCTGCTGTTTGAAAAGATTGAAGACGAACAGATTGAAAAGCAGATCGAAAAGCTCATGCTGACAAAAAAAGCCAACGAGTCGGTAACCGCGGTAACCGCACCTGAGAAACCATCAGTTACATATGATAACTTCATGGGAATGGACCTCCGTACCGCCACAATCCTTGAGGCAGAAAGAGTGCCTAAAACTGACAAGCTTATGAAGCTGAAGGTTGATACCGGTATCGATATCAGGACAATCGTATCAGGAATAGCAGAGTTCTACACACCCGAACAGCTTGCCGGAAAGCAGGTTTCTGTAATTGTCAACCTCGAGCCCAGAAAGATAAAGGGCATAGAATCGAAGGGTATGATATTGCTGGCTGAAGAGAGCGATGGTAAGCTTGTATTCGTTGTGCCCGAAAGGAAAGCCGAAAACGGGGCGGTTATCAAATAGAGTTACTAAAGTGACGAAAGTAAGCGAAAGTAAGCTAAAGTGACGAAAGTAAGCGAAGGTACGCTAAAGTGAACTAAAGTGAACTAAAGTGACTCAAGTAAGTGAAGGTACGCTAACGTGAACTAAAGCGACTAAAGTGAGCTAAGGCTAAAAAGCTCTAAAAGTTCTGAAAGTCAAATGAGTACGGCGGGGGCAGGGCAGAATCACCTTTTAAGGATCCAGAGGCCTTCGATTGCTGAGGCGAGCTTGTTTCTCTCAGTCATCGCTGAGCTGAGGTCAGGAAATCCCTTTGCAGCAACCCTGGTGTAGTTATCCGGAGCATCCATAAGATGAGGCTCGTAACCCATTGCCTTTAGCCTTGCGACCATCACCCTGGCATTCTCTAACGACTTGAAGCTTCCGGCTATTATGAAGAAGTTCTCTGTTGCTTTGGCAGCCTCAGGCTGAGCGCCTGTCATAGTTACCGCCGGGGCTGATTCAGCCTGTGTAATTGCTTTAGTCTCAGGCTTATCAGTTGTTACTGAGACTGTCGAAGCCTCAGCCGAAGTTTCCGGGTCAGTAAAAGTTTCAACCATATTTGCTGAAGTGATCTCTTCAGTCCTATCGACGGTTGTATCTGTCACAACAGGCATCTCCTCAATTGCCTGCCGGTTGTATTCCAGCTGAGCCTGTGCAAGCGGATTAAGCGATGTTCTCTCGATTCTGGTACCGAAAATGTCGGTCTTCAGAGGTACCACCACGAGTGCGATAAGCACCGGGATAGCCACTGCCGCTCTGACAAGAAGCTTCCTCACCGGCATTCCCGCCGGTGCTGCCTGCCTGCCTGCCTTAATTACCCTCTTTCTGACATCATAACCTGCAACAGGAGGATACCTGAAAGACTCCATCCCGAAAGAACCAAGGTTGTAGTTGGCGTTCCGGTCGGGCTCGAACTGTATTCCACCCTCCTGATTTGTTCTGAATACTCCTATCTGGTCGAATTCGACTTCACCACCACGTAACAGAACCTTCTTCAGCTCAGTTACAAACCTGTCGACTATATCCCTCGCTTCTCCGTAATTGACCCCATTCTCCCTGCTTACTGAACCTATCAGCAAGCCATCGTTGTGAGTAAGGTTGCGGTTAAAGCTGACCCTTCTTGCAGGCGGATGGAAAATGCCTGTGGCCTTGTCAATAACGGCGGGCACATAATTCAGGATAAAACCCCCGAATGCGGGAATTATCACGCAATCATGCCTGAATAGTAATCCTTTTATTGTGACTGTCAGGTCGTATTTCATCGCTTTGTCTCCAGTATGCAAATTTAAGCAAAAATGGCGAAGGGTAAGCAGCCTTAATGAAAAAGTCAAAATATATTATCTTCGTAACCTGAATTCACAACAACGGTAATGAAAGAGATACAAATGGTTGACCTCAGGTCGCAGTATGACAGGATTAAGCCGGAAATTGAGTCGGCCATCAGCAGTGTCCTTGATTCTACTGCATTTATAAAGGGTCCCGATGTAGAAACCTTTGAAAAGGAACTGGCGTCATACCTGGACGTGAGTAACGTGGTTTCCTGTGCCAACGGAACAGATGCCCTCCAGATTGCAATGATGGCTCTTGGACTGAAGCCCGGCGATGAGGTTATAACCACCAACTTCACCTTTATAGCTACAGTAGAGGTTGTTGCTCTGCTGGGACTTACCCCGGTACTGACCGATCCATGCGGGTCATGCTTCAATATCACACCTGAGGCTATCGAAAAAGCCATTACCCCCAGGACAAAGGCAATTGTACCGGTTCATCTGTTCGGACAGTGCTGCGACATGGAGGCCATCATGGAGATAGCCCGAAGGCACAATCTTTTTGTTATAGAAGACACCGCACAGGCAACAGGAGCGAGATACAGGTACCGCGACGGCAGGGAGGCAAGTGCCGGCACCATCGGCGACTTTGGCTGCACATCATTCTTCCCGTCAAAGAATCTTGGCTGCTACGGAGACGGTGGTGCTCTCTACACGAACAACGATGACCTTGCCGCATTGGCCAGGAGTATCTGCAACCACGGAATGCGGGTAAGGTATTACCACGACCATACCGGTGTCAACTCGAGGCTCGACACAATACAGGCCGCCATATTGAGGGTAAAGCTTAAGCATCTCGACCGGTACAACAGTGCCAGGAAAGCTGCAGCAGCTTTCTATGATGATGCTTTCAGCGGCATTTCGGGGGTCAGGGTTCCTGAAAGAGTAAGCTGGTCTGACCATATCTTTCACCAGTACACCCTCAGAATAGATGGTGGCAGGCGCGATGATCTCAGAAATGCCCTGCAGAAGGCCGGCATTCCGTCGATGATTTACTATCCGGTACCACTTAGCCGCCAAAAGGCGTACGAGTCATATGGCTTTGCAAAAGGCAGCTTCCCGGTAACGGAAAGATTGTCTGAGGAGGTATTGTCGCTACCGATGCATACCGAACTGACTGAAGAGCAACTGAAGCATATAACCTTCAGCGTCACTGAATTTTTTAAATAAACCCGAACATGGAAAGAGATTACTATGCACACGAATCGTCTGTAATTGACGATGGCTGCAAAATAGGCAAGGGAACAAAAATCTGGCACTTCACGCACATAATGACAGGTTGCGAGATAGGAGAAGGCTGCAACATCGGACAGAACGTGGTGGTATCACCGGGGGTAAAGCTGGGCAATAATGTAAAGGTACAGAACAACGTTTCGATCTATACCGGTGTCGTCTGCGAAGATGACGTCTTTCTTGGTCCGTCGATGGTCTTTACCAATATTGTAAATCCTCGCAGCTCGGTAATCCGCAAGGATCAGTACGTTGCCACCAACGTAAGACGTGGTGCATCGATAGGTGCGAATGCGACCATTGTTTGCGGAAACGATATAGGAGAGTGGTCATTCATCGGTGCCGGTGCCGTGGTTACAAAACCGGTTAAACCATATTCGCTCGTGGTAGGCAATCCTGCCCGCCATTTCGGATGGGTAAGCGAATACGGCCACAGGCTGAACTTCGATGAAAGGGGCTTTGCAACCTGCCCCGAGAGCGGTGATAAATACCGTCTCGAAAATGACTCTGTTTCCAGGATAATTAAGTAAGTTTACGTCTCTTTTTTTAGAAAAGCCCTAAATGAACCAGGAACCAAAAAACTTCGGATTGATTGGCGTGGCCGGTTATATTGCGGTTCGTCATCTGAAAGCGATAAAGGATACAGGGAATATACTTCTGGCCAGTCTCGACAAGTTTGACTCGGTAGGGATTATTGACAGTTACTTCCCGAAAAGCGACTTCTTCGTCGAATTTGAAAGATATGACCGTCATTTTGAGAAGCTGAAAAGAACAGGCACACAGATTGACTACGTGACCATCTGCTCACCCAACTATCTTCACGATGCTCATATAAGGTTTGCCCTAAGGCATAAGGCAGATGCCATCTGCGAGAAGCCGGTTGTGCTGAATCCATGGAACATAGACGCGCTTACCGAAATAGAGAAAGAGACAGGGAAGAATGTCTATACCATTCTTCAGCTAAGGCACCATCCCGAGATTATAAGGCTCAGGGATAAGGTATTAAGCTCTGGGCTCAACAAGAAGTACGACATCGACCTGACCTATATCACCAGCAGGGGAAACTGGTACTATATCTCATGGAAGGGAGACATCCAGAAATCAGGAGGGGTGGCCACCAACATTGGGGTTCACTTCTTCGACATGCTGGGCTGGATATTCGGTAAAACGGTTTCAAGCACGGTGCACCTGCTCGAACACAACAAGGCGGCAGGATTCCTGGAACTTGAGAACGCAAGGATACGCTGGTTCCTCAGCCTTGATCAGGCTGACCTGCCGCAGGCAACACGGGAATCGGGAAAGACAACCTTCAGATCAATTACCGTTGATGCCGAAGAGTTCGAATTCAGCGACGGATTTACCGAATTGCATACAATAACATACAAGGAGATACTGGCCGGAAGGGGCTACGGTCTCGAAGCCTCACGACAGTCAGTAGAAACTGTCTACGGCATCCGTAACGCAAAGCCTGCCGGGCCAAAAGGCGATTATCACCCTGCTCTCAAAAAAGTTAAATAAATATGATTGACAAACTACTAAAGAAAGAGACAAAACTTTCAGTTATCGGCCTCGGTTATGTGGGCCTGCCAATTGCACTCGAATTTGCACGGAAAATCAGTGTTGTCGGTTTTGATATCAGGCCCGACAGGATAGAGCTTATGAAAAAGGGCATTGACCCCAGCAATGAGCTCGAGCCTTCGCAGTTTGAGGGAACCGACATTCACTACACATCAAACCCTGAGGATCTTCGTGAAGCCTCATTCCACATAATTGCGGTTCCGACACCAACCACAAGCAACAACCTTCCAGACCTGACGCCGGTAATCAGGGCATCGGAGACTGTCGGGTCAATACTCAAAAAGGGAGACTATGTTGTTTATGAATCAACTGTTTATCCCGGCTGCACCGAGGAGGATTGTGTTCCGGTTCTTGAGAAGTTTTCGGGACTGAAGTACAAGACCGATTTCAAGGTGGGTTTTTCACCCGAGAGAATCAATCCGGGTGACAAGAAGCACACCCTTACCGCCATCGTTAAAGTCACCAGCGGATGTGGCCCGGAGTCAGCTGAAAACATAGCCCGCGCCTATGAACTTATTATTAAGGCCGGTGTGCACAGGGCGAGTTCGATTAAGGTAGCCGAAGCCGCCAAGATTATCGAGAACACCCAGCGCGACATCAACATTGCCTTCATGAACGAACTGTCGATCATCTTTAACAAGATGGGTATCAACACATATGAGGTTCTCGAGGCTGCCGGAACCAAGTGGAACTTTCTGAATTTCTATCCCGGCCTTGTTGGAGGTCATTGCATTGGCGTTGATCCCTACTATCTCTCATACAAGGCCAAGTCGCTTGGCTATCACCCCCAGATGATCGACTCTGGTCGTTTCATCAACGACAGCATGGGCGGGTATGTCGGCAAGCAGACCGTCAAGAAGATGATAGCTGCAGGTGTAAACATGAAGGAGGCAAGGGTTCTTATTATGGGTATCACATTCAAGGAGAACGTAACCGACATACGTAACTCAAAGGTTGTGGATGTATATAATGAATTGTGCGATTTTGGCATTGCTGTCGATATAATTGACCCCGATGCCTCGGCACACGAGGTTAAGGAGGAGTACGGAATTGACCTGTCGGCAGGGCCATCAGGAAAGTACAATGCCGTAATAGTGGCAGTAAGTCACACCAGGTACCTCGATCTGCAGGAGGATTATTTTGACAACCTTTTGTCTGACGATGGTATATTAGTCGATATCAAGGGAATTATGAGAGGCAGAATCTCAAGACATAAATACTGGAGTCTCTGATAATGAAAGAGAAAGTCCTGGTAACAGGAGGCACAGGCTTCATCGGGTCACACACCGTTGTCGAACTTCAGAACGAAGGGTATGAGGTTATAATTGTAGATAACTTCTCCAATTCAGAGCCCTTCATTGCTGAAAGGATAGCCCGCATTACGGGAATTACACCGGTACTTGAGCCTTTCGACCTGTGCGATGCAGCCAGGGTTGAATCGATTTTCGAAAGGCATCCTGGCATAGCAGCGGTTATACATTTTGCAGCCCTGAAGGCTGTTGGCGATTCGGTACTCAGACCCCTTGAATATTACCGTAACAACCTGATTTCACTTATCAACCTGATCGACTCGATGAAGAGGCACAAATGCAGGTCGCTCGTGTTTTCATCATCATGTACTGTTTACGGCCAGCCGGATAAGCTTCCGGTTACTGAAGATGATCCGGTTACTCCCGCTGCATCACCATACGGCAATACAAAAAAGATAAGCGAAGACATC
>CAYUOS010000088.1:0-13455 GCA_964446435.1 uncultured Rikenellaceae bacterium
AAGGGCGTAAAGGCGTATAAGGGCGTAAAGGGCGTAAAGGGCGTAGCTAAGGCTGAAAGGGAATATAAGGCGATCACGGTGGAGACTGTGGTCGTTTTTTTTGAATGTTGGTTAAACTTTTTTAATCGTCTCTAAACTTGGATAATTCATGCTTAATGCTTTCAAAAAAAAATAATATCTTTGCGCCTCGATAAACAAATAATATCAAAATATTATACAGATGCAGAACAAAGGTGCTATTGTTTTTCTGGCTATTACGCTTGCACTTATATCAGTCTACCAGCTTTCATTTACAGCTGCGACCTACAAGGTTAAGAGAGATGCAAGAATTTATGCCAATGGCGATTTAAGGCTTGAAGCCGATTATCTTGACTCTATTGCTTCCCTGTCAAAAGAGGAGTGGAACTTTCTTGGTTTTACTTTCCGTGAGTGTCAGGCTAAGGAGCTTAACCTGGGCCTTGACCTTAAGGGTGGAATGAACGTAATACTCGAGGTGGGGGTCGAGGATATTGTTATGGCCCTCTCAAACTACAGTACGGACAGAAACTTCAATGAGGCACTCAGGATAGCGAAGCAGAGGCAGATCGGAAGCCAGGCTGATTATCTTGACCTTTTTCTCAGGGCTTATGAGGAGCTTGATCCAAATGCCCGGCTTGCAGCCATATTCTCGACTATTGAGTTGAAGGATAAGGTCAACTTCAACAGTTCGAATGAGGAGGTAATAAGGGTTATAAAGAGTGAATCGGAAAGCGCCATAGACAATGCCTTTAATATTCTGCGTACCAGGATTGACCGTTTCGGTGTAACTCAACCTAATATATCGAGGCTTGAGGGTCGTGGCAGGATTCTTATTGAGTTACCTGGCGTGAAAGATCCTCAGAGGGTCAGAACCCTTCTGCAGGGAACTGCCAGCCTTGAGTTCTGGGAGACATATGAAAATGGAGAGATACTCCCGTTCCTTTCTCAGGCCAACGATGTTCTCAGGGAGATCCAGCGATCACAGCAGGTTCAGCAGACGAGTCAGACAACTGCCCCGCAGGAAGCTGGCGGAATGGAAGACACCACGAAAACCGGGAGGCAGGAATCTCTTCTCGACCTTATCAGGGGTGAGACCCAGGATACAACCGAGATTAAAACAATTGAGGATTTTACCCGCCAGAACCCGCTCTTCGGTGCCCTCAGGCCAAACGTATCCAACGATGGACAACCCTTTCAGGGTAGCGTCATCGGGATGGCACACTTCAGGGATACCGCCAGGGTTAACCGCTACCTTGCCATGAATCAGATTCGGGCTATTTTCCCGAGGGATGTAAGGTTTTTCTGGAGCCAGGAGCCCTTCAAGTGGGATGATTCAAAGACATATTATGAGCTGCATGCGATAAAGGTTACCACACGTGACGGCAGGGCTCCGCTTGATGGAGGAGTTATAACCGCTGCCCGCCCTTCAACAGGAATGACCGGGTCGGATATCAAGGTCGATATGTCGATGAACAGCGAGGGTGCAAAGATATGGGCCCGTATGACCCGCGAAAACATTGGCCGCAACATAGCAGTAGTTCTTGATGGATATGTCAGGTCTGCACCGAGGGTAAGTGTTGAGATCAGGGGAGGCAACTCTGAGATTTCAGGCGACTTTACCCTTGAGGAGGCAGAAGACCTTGCAAATATTCTTAAATCTGGTAAACTGCCCGCTCCTGCCAGGGTCGTCTATGACACAGTCGTAGGTCCCTCTCTCGGAAAGGAAGCAGTAAAGTCGGGTCTTTCCTCGTTTGTGATAGCCTTTATTATCGTACTTGCGTACATGGTATTTTTCTACAGCCGCAGGGCAGGTCTGGTAGCAGACATTGCACTTCTTGCCAACCTCTTCTTCATGATGGGGGTTCTGGCTTCGCTGAACGCGGTTCTGACACTACCGGGTATTGCAGGTATAGTGCTGACTATCGGTATGTCAGTCGATGCCAACGTTATAATTTATGAAAGGATCAGGGAGGAACTGCGGGCCGGCAAAGGGATAAAGCTTGCGGTGGCAGATGGCTACCGGAATGCATATTCTGCAATTATTGACGGCAACGTGACTACGTTGCTTACCGGTGTTGTACTCTACGTTTTCGGAACCGGCCCCATTAAAGGATTTGCCACTACCCTAGTGATAGGTATTGTAACATCACTCTTCTCGGCGATCTTCATAACACGTATCATTTACGATACAATGCTTAAGAAGAACATGGCGCTCACCTTCTCCATAAAGGCTACAGAAAACTTCATGAAGAATACTGCCATCAACTTCATCGGTTTGAGAAAGACCTTCTACGTTGTCTCATTGATTGTAATTGCAGTTGGTGTGGGCTCCCTGATTACAAGAGGCCTAAGTCAGGGTATTGACTTCACGGGAGGAAGAAGCTACATCGTTAAGTTTGACCAGAGTGTAAGAACCGATGAGGTGGCATCTACGCTTGGTGAGGTTTTTGGACAGAATCCGCAGGTTGTTACTTACGGCTCTGACAATCAGGTTAAGATAACTACGAAATACAGGATTGACGAGCCGGGTGTCGATTCAGAGGTAGAGTTGACACTTTTCGAAGGACTGAAGGATTTTCTGCCGGGAGTAACCTTTGAAGAGTTTACCGACACATACAGGACAGGTTCGGAAACAATTGGCCCAACCATAGCAAGAGACATAAAGATCAAGGCAGTTTGGGCCATAGGCCTCTCCCTGCTCGTAATGTTCCTTTATATCTTCGTGAGGTTCCGTAACTGGCAGTATGGCCTTGGAGCGGTGGCATCACTCGTCCATGACACACTGTTTGTTCTGGGTCTCTACTCATTGTTACACGGATTTCTTCCTTTCTCGCTTGATATCGACCAGGCATTCATTGCGGCGATACTTACTGTAATCGGTTACTCTGTGAACGATACCGTAATCATCTTCGACCGTATCAGGGAGTTCAAGGGCATTTACAGGAAGAGACCGAGGGCAGAGGTGATGAACCTCGCCATCAACACTACCTTAAGCCGTACAATCAATACATCCTTAACCACACTGCTTGTGCTTCTTGCGATATTCCTTTTCGGAGGTGAAGTTATCAGGGGATTCGTATTTGCACTTATAGTAGGTATTGGTGTGGGTACATATTCAACAGTATTTGTCGCTACCCCTATAGTATTTGACACCCTTGGCAAAAGGGATATCAGGGAGGCATCAAAGGAAAAAGAGAAAGAATCGAAGTAATATACCAGAGTCTGAGAATAAGCCGCATCCCATCAAGGGTGCGGCTTTTCTTTAAATTGCCTGAAACCAGATACCCGATACCTGATACCCGATACCTGATATTTTATTACCTTTACCGCCAGATCAGTTAAGCTGTTATGGGTACAATGCTATTTATAAGCGGTCAGGAACTTTTCATAGTTATTATTGTTGCTCTGGTCCTTTTCGGCGCCAACAAGATGCCGGAGCTTATGAAAGGTTTGGGTAAGGGCATGAGAGAGTTCAGGAAGGCAGCAGATGAGATAAAGCGTGAGATTGAAGACAGCACGAGTGATATTAAGAAGGACATTAACGAGATGTCTGATGAAATAAGAAAGGACCTCAACGGTTAGTGAGGTTCCTATCCCATTTTTGATCATATGGAAATAACCCCCCTGATTCAACTTACAGCCGGTCTGATCCTTCTTTTTGCAGGAGGAGAGTTCATGGTGAGAGGTGGAGTGTCACTGGCTGCAAACTTCAGGATATCGACCATGGTAATCGGGGTAACGGTCGTCTCACTGGGCACTTCAGCCCCGGAGTTGGTTGTCAGCGTAAACGCAGCCCTGTCGGGGCACCCCGATATTGCCATGGGCAATGTAATAGGCAGTAATATTGCAAACATTGGCCTGGTGCTTGGCCTTACTGTATTAATACTTCCGGTATTTGTTGACTCAAGGGCTCTTCTTTTTAACAGCCTGATAATGATAGGCTCTACTATTCTGCTATTCTCCTTTATCTGGGATGGAAGACTCTCACGCCCGGAAGGTTTAATCCTGTTCTCGTTGCTTGTGGCATTTGTGTGGTACTCGATGCATCGTTCAAGGGCAGACCTGAAGAGGGGTATAGGTGATTTGCCGGGGAAGAAGTATTCGCTGATTGTCTCTCTCATGATTGTGTTAATTTCAGGTTTAGCCCTGGTTTTCGGGGCACGCTTGCTTGTGGAGGGGGCCTCGGTAATAGCGAGAGAGGTTGGTGTGAGTGAAAGAGCCATATCGGTCTCTGTCATTGCCCTTGGCACGAGCCTTCCGGAACTTGCCACCTCAGCCATAGCTGCCTTCAGAAAGGAGAGTGATATATCGATAGGTAACATTATAGGATCCAACATATTCAATATTCTCGGAATTCTGGGTGTAACTGCTTCAGTCAGGTCGATTAGTGTTTCGCAGAGGATCCTGGACTTCGATGTACTATGGTGTCTTGCTGTTTCGCTGTTCCTGTTCATGATAATGTTGCCGCTTAAGACAGTAAAGCTTGGAAGGATAAAGGGATCGGTTCTTGTACTGGTCTATTTTTCATATATTTACCTGGTCTTTGTAAAAGATATGGTTTGAATAATATGCAACAGGGATTATGATCAGGACAGCAGGCATATCGAAGTCATTTGGAGATCTTCGGGTACTAAAGGATATTAATCTTGAGATAAGGCGTGGTGAAGTTGTTTCAATAGTCGGCGCCAGTGGTGCCGGAAAGACAACCCTTCTTCAGATAATGGGAACCCTTGACCAGCCTTCAAGCGGCAGGGTCTGGTATGATAATACCGACGTGACCTCTATGAAGGGTAACCAGCTCTCAACTTTCCGTAACAGCAATATCGGATTTGTATTCCAGTTTCATCAACTGCTCCCTGAATTTACCGCCCTTGAGAATATCTGCATACCGGCATTTATTGCAGGAAAAGGAAAGGCCGAGGCTGAATCGAGGGCGATAGAGCTGCTTGGATTCCTGAATCTCACCGAAAGAAGCGACCACAAGCCTTCAGAACTGAGTGGCGGCGAGCAGCAACGCGTTGCCGTGGCCAGAGCCCTGGTTAATAATCCTTCTGTCATACTTGCTGATGAGCCATCTGGTAACCTTGACTCAGCAAACAAGGAGGAGCTCCACAAGCTCTTCTTCAGGCTTCGCGATACCTTCGGGCAGACAATAGTTATCGTTACCCACGATCGCCAGCTTGCCGGAATGTCAGATCGTATCCTCGGAATTAAGGATGGTGTAATTGCCGACGGTGTATAGGAATTAATTCACTGACATGAAGCTGAATAAGATCAGCATGAAAGCATTTCTCGATGAGAAGGTTGAATTATACAACAACCCCTCATTCATTGAGAATGATCCCATAAGCATTCCTCACAGGTTTGAGACTCTTCACGACAGGGAGATTTCGGGTTTTCTGACGGCAACAATAGCCTGGGGACGACGCGACCTTATTTTACGGGGTGCTGATATTATGATGTCAAGGATGGGCGGTGCGCCCTATGATTTTATAACCCAGACACCCGAGGACGAATTTGATGTCTTCTCAGACTTTGTCTATCGCACCTTCAATGGTATCGACTGCGTTTCATTCATGCGGTCATTGAGGAGTATTTATCTTACTCACTACAGCATGGAGGATATTATAGTTGAGGGTATGGCTGATGATGGGGAATTAACATCAGGCATCGGGCATTTGAGAAAACGTTTTTTTTCTGAGTGCCATCAGCCAAGAACAGAGAAGCACTTTGCCGACATCAGCCGCGGGGCAGCCGGGAAAAGGCTGAATATGTTTCTAAGATGGATGGTAAGGGATGACAACCGGGGTGTTGACTTTGGCCTTTGGAAGAGAATCTCCCCGTCGCAGCTCTATATACCTCTCGACTTTCATTCAGGAAACACAGCCCGGAAACTGGGTCTCCTCAATCGCAAGGCCAGCGACTGGAAGGCGGTGGTTGAGCTGACTGAGGTGCTGCGGGAATTTGATCCTGCTGATCCGGTCAGATACGATTTTGCACTTTTCGGTCTTGGTGTAAATGAGAAATTCTGATAGCTGATGGCCAACGACTGGTTTGAGTTCAAACAATTCAGGATAACACAGACTGATGGTGTGTTCAGGGTGGGAACCGATGGCGTTTTGCTCGGGGCGTGGGCCGGAGCGGAACAGGCAGTCGGTGGCATCAGGTCAATACTCGATGTAGGTACCGGTACCGGTCTAATAGCCCTGATGATGGCACAGCGGTTTCCTGAGGCATCAGTAACAGCTATTGAGCCGCATAAGCCCGCGTGGGAGGTTGCTGTCAGGAATGTCAATGCATCACCCTGGGCAGGTTCGATAGAGGTTCTGAATGTGTCTCTTGAA
Source organism: uncultured Rikenellaceae bacterium (assembly GCA_964446435.1). GTDB lineage: Bacteria > Bacteroidota > Bacteroidia > Bacteroidales > VadinHA17 > SLNP01. Next base: position 6,363 of record CAYUOS010000088.1, read on the forward strand.
GAGTATTCTGCAAAATGCACCAGCAGGTTTGACCTGATAGTTACTAATCCCCCTTTTTTCTCAGCCTCACTGATTAACCCTGATCCACACAAGGCCTCATTCCGCCATGCGGGTACACTGACCTCTGCAGCCATAATTGAGAACAGTCTCAGGATTATGGCAGAAGTAGGCAGGCTAAGTGTAATCATGCCCTGGGCTGAAGGCAATGTGATGGTGGCAGAAGCTGCCGCTGCGGGGCTCTTCTGCAGCAGGATGGTAAAGGTAAGGTCGCTGCACACCTCTCCCTTCAGCAGACTATTGCTTGAGTTCTCCACCCGAAGGGTATCTCCGTCGGTAAGGATACTTACAATGGGACACCCCTCCCACGGGGGGTATACAAATGATTACGTGGAACTGATCAAGGAGTTTTACCTAAACCTCTGACCGGCTGTAACCCAGGGCCAAATACCCTGGGCCCAGATACTCTGGCAATATGCCTCAGGCAATGTGCGCTGACATCGGCAGTCCGTACTCCTCAACCATCTTGATATCGATGGTCTCAAGCTCGTCGAGAACCGGATTGTAAATTCCGGGAAGCACGGGTCTGTAGACACCTGTCAGGGTTATCTTGCCTTCCAGAATCATCTTCACCGCTATGGCTGCCGGAAGCGATACGGTACGGGCAATAGAGGTGTTGGTGGCCGGGGTTCCGAAATCTACCATGCTCGACTTGATAACCTCCCTGCTGCCATCCTTCCATTTTGCAACGAAGATATGCTGCATCACCACCATGTCGCGTTCATCGTGGCCCAGCATCATACGGGCAATCATCCTGTCAGATGTTATTTCGAAGGGTGATGTCTTTTCATAACTCATTGGCTCATTGTCGAAGAATCCCAGGAAGGCAAATGCCTCGAGTGCCCTGCTGTTAACATCAATACCTGCTTTTTTCGCCAGGAGGCTGCGGGTGTCGCCGCTTCCAAGACCGGCCCTTTCAGCCACGAAACTGCTCCATGTCATTCCTGTATAGTCTTTCACCTCGTCATCGAGCATGTTGATCGACTTCATCAGGTCGAGTGTCTCACACCATCCGGGGAAACGGAATGTACCCCTGTACATCGTTTTTGTCTCGGGAATTCCGTAAATATCAATATAGCTAATAGAGTCACGGTTCGGATAAACCTCAAGCTTGCCGACACCAGGGAAGTCCATGCCAAAGCGATCCTTGAAGAGGTTGAGAGGCTCGATTTCAACCTTCTTTCCCTTTTTGAGATACTGCGCGTTGTTGCGGCTTGCCAGCACGACTCCCTTCGGACTCCATGAGAACTTATAGCCCAGCGGATTGGTGGCAGCTTCGGGTGCGGGCAGTGCACCGCAGAGTGAATAGAACTCCTCTATCTCGCCACCCTTTGCGTGAACATGGTCGATGATTCTCATCGCCGACATATGGTCGATACCCGGATCGACGCCAATCTCGTTGAGCAGGATGACGCCTGCCTTTACCGCATCGTCATGAAGAGCCTGCATCGGGGCCTGCACATATGATGTTGTAACCAAAGGTTTTTTATGCTCAATACAGAACTTAGCCACATCAACGTGATACCTGTAGGGGAGGAGGCTAACTGTAAGGTCCGACTCCTTTACCATTACTGAAAGGGTCTTCATGTCTTCAGTCTGCCATGCAACGGCTTTCCCGTTTTTATGTCCGCTTACAAGTACAGCCGCCTTTTCGACAGTACGGGTTGCAATAATAACTTCAAATCCCTCGTCGAGGAGATACTCAACCATTGGCTTTGCAACCAGCCCGGCACCGAGAATAAGAACTTTCTTCATCTTTTGATATTTTTCTGTTATAACTGGGGTTTGTATAGATTTACAGGGGTATTTAATTCAGCGCCATAAAAGTAATTAAAGATTCCTTTTGCGAGTATGACATAAGTTACATTTCGGCCTTGCGAAATTATCAACAAAGTTTAAATAGTCGCTGAAGGGTTAGCGGGGCTGTTGTATATTTGTTTCGTTCCGGCGGGATTTGTAAATTTGACTGTTATTCGTGCAAAGGTCTTACCGATTTGAATTAAATGTCTCAATCACACAAGTATATTGAAACCCCGCTGATGAAGCAGTATTATGCTATCAAGGCGAAGCATCCTGATGCCATTCTTCTCTTCAGGGTGGGTGATTTCTATGAGACATTTGGCGAGGATGCCATAAAGGCAGCAGGTATATTGGGCATTACCCTTACCAGAAGGGCTAACGGAGCTGCCTCGTATGTTGAGCTTGCAGGGTTCCCCTATCATGCACTTGACACCTACCTCCCCAGGCTGGTACGGGCAGGCCAGAGGGTTGCAATCTGCGAGCAGCTCGAGGATCCGAAGCTGACAAAGAAGATAGTAAAGCGAGGAATAACCGAGCTGGTGACACCGGGTGTTTCGCTGAATGAGAATGTGCTTTCACACAAGGAGAACAACTTCCTGGCAGCGGTTCATATTGACCGCAGGATTGCCGGGGTGGCATTCCTCGACATCTCGACGGGTGAGTTCTACGCGGCTGAAGGAACCTTTGAGTATGTAGATCAACTGCTGAGCAACTTCCAGCCAAAGGAGGTTTTGTGCGAGAAGAGGAAATCAGATATCTACACAGAGAATTTCGGATCGCGATTTTACAGCTACAGGCTCGATGACTGGATCTTCACACGCGATGCGGCCGACGACAGGCTGCTGAAGCAGTTCGGAACGACATCACTGAAAGGGTTCGGTGTGCAGTCCCTTCAGTCGGGAACCATTGCCGCAGGGGCAATCCTGCATTATCTTGACCTGACCTGTCACGATCAGCTCGGCCATGTAAACTCAATATCGAGGGTTGAGGAGGAGAGGTATGTATGGCTCGACAAGTTCACGATAAGGAACCTTGAACTTTTCTATTCACCCTATGAAGGAGCCAGAACACTGCTTGACATAATAGACAGAACCGTATCTCCGATGGGCGGCAGGCTCCTGCGGCGCTGGCTGTCACTTCCCCTGAAGGAGAAACAATCGGTTGAGGAGAGGCTTGATATTGTTGGGTATATGACCGGCAATCCGGACTTCAGGGAGGAGCTTTCCTCACTTATATACCAGATTGGCGACCTTGAGAGGCTGATCTCCCGGGTTGCGGTACTGCGAATCAATCCGAGAGAGGTTGTACAGCTCAAAAGGGCGTTGCGTGCGCTGGAACCGGTTCGCCGAATATGCGAGGAGAGCGGTGTCGGGCCGCTGGTGAATCTGGCATCACAGATCAATCCATGCAGGAATGTTGCCGACCGCATTGAAAGAGAACTCACCGCCGATCCTCCGGTGGCCCTGACCAAGGGTAATGCCATAGCTTCCGGGGTATCGGCTGAGCTCGATGAGCTGAGAGAGATCAGGACCAGCGGGAAGGATTACCTTATTGCATTACAGAACAGGGAGATAGAACGCACAGGAATATCATCACTGAAAGTTGGGTACAACAACGTTTTTGGTTACTATATAGAAGTGCGTAATACACATCGCGACAAGGTGCCACAGGAGTGGATAAGGAAGCAGACGCTGGTGAGCGCCGAAAGATACATAACCGAGGAGCTGAAGGAGTACGAGAGCAAGATACTGGGGGCCGAGGAGAAGATACTAAGCCTCGAGGCCAACCTTTTCAATGAGCTTGTAGCCTTTCTGTCTGATTTTATAGCTACCATTCAGCTTAATGCTTCGATGGTGGCCAGGCTTGACTGCCTCCTGTCGTTTGCTTCGGTTTCGGTCGAAAATGGTTATATAAGGCCGGTACTCGATGATTCGGCCGTTATTGACATACGTGACGGCAGGCACCCAGTCATTGAGAAGCAGCTCGCCGCTGACGATCCCTATATTCCGAATGATGTCTTTCTCGATAACGACGACCAGCAGATCATAATACTGACCGGGCCGAATATGTCGGGAAAGTCAGCACTGCTGAGGCAGACGGCGCTTATTGTGATTATGGCGCAGATGGGATGCTTCGTTCCGGCGTCGGCAGCAAGGATTGGGATTGTCGACAAGATATTTACCAGGGTGGGGGCCTCTGACAACCTGAGCCTGGGTGAGTCGACCTTCATGGTTGAGATGAACGAGGCCGCCAGCATACTGAATAACATTTCGGGCCGCAGCCTGATACTTCTCGATGAGATAGGCAGGGGCACCAGTACCTACGACGGTATATCGATAGCATGGGCGATGGTGGAGTATCTCCACGAGAACCGTAACAGGGCAAAGACCCTCTTCGCCACTCATTACCATGAGCTTAACGAGATGGAGAACTCGTTCAGCAGGGTGAAGAACTACAGCGTTTCGATAAAGGAGCTTGACAATAAGATAGTCTTTCTGCGTAAGCTAAAGCGGGGAGGCAGCGAGCACAGCTTCGGCATACACGTGGCCCGAATGGCAGGTATGCCACGCAGTGTTGTGATGCGTTCAGAGGAGATACTTAAGGAGCTCGAGCAGACACATAACAGACAGGAACTCAGCCGTCCGATCGATGAGATAGTATCAGGCAGGGAGGGGTTGCAGCTGAGCATATTCCAGCTCGACGATCCGGTGCTGAAGCAGATAAGGGATGAGATACTGGGTATAGACATTAACAACCTTACACCGGTTGAGGCCCTTAATAAGCTCTACAACATACAGAAGCTGCTGAGGTAAAAACAGAATTTGCTGTATCTTACGACTTGATCTAACCAAACACGCTAAATATGAAAAGGAGTCTCATTTGTATTGTGCTTATTGCACTTGCCTGCGGCGTTAATGCCCAGAAAACGGCTTTCACGGTCAATGATGCATTGAATGTCGTCTCATTTTCGGTGCAGGATGCCACCGATGACGGTACCCTGCTTGCCATAACCACAAATACGAGGCGCGACAGAATGAACGTCGATCACCAGAGGTATGGCGATCCGAATTATGTATCGCCGTCGTTCAGCAGGCTTGTAATACTCAATACCGTTACCGGAGCGCAGATTCCGGTTGTAAATGAGCCTATTATTGTGGGTAGTGTGGCCTGGTCGCCCGATGGCAGCAACCTGGCCTACATCAGGTATGAGGAGGGCAGGTTCCGGCTGAATGTATACGATCTCGCCAAGAAGAGGGTGCGCCGGCTCAACCTGCGCACAGACAGGGAGATAGCCTCGGGTTCCTCCATTATATGGACACCTGACGGGAAGGGCGTGTTGCTGAATTTCCGTGACCATGGATGGAAGGAGAAGGGTGATTCGATGTTCAGGGAGGCGACGGTGGGGCCGGTGACGGTATATGACGGGAGCAGGCCATTCCTGAAGTGGGATGAGATAAGGAACTTTTCGTCGCTGGTGATGACAGGTGTGGTTGACGTTAACAGTCAGGCTGTTACGATGCTGCTAAAGGAGGAGCGGAACGGGAGTCTGCGGCTGTCGAAGGATGGCAGGTACCTGAGCTATGCGGTTACATACCCGAAGAAGACCGTGTATGACGGCCGGGGCGGGACCGATTATGAGTTGAAGTACATTGAGATGGCGAAACCTGATTCTGCGAGGGTGCTGGTTAAGAAGAGCGAAAGGAGGGTTGCGGTCACGTGGAATGATGATAACAGCCTATATGCTTATGTCGATTCGGCGAAGGTGTTTGTTTTCGGACCCGGAATGGAGAAGGCCCGCAGGATTTGCCGCGATACCACGGAGGTGGCAAAGAAAGACACGGTAAAGGTGAGGCTAAGCGTTAACCGCTGGAGTCCTGATGGCTCGAAGATACTCGCTTCGTCGCAGAACGGCTACTGGCTGATCGATGTAGAGAGCGGGAAGATGGAGGATGTGTACAGGTTTCCTGAGGATCGTGAGAAGGAGCCGGCACTGTCAATTACAGAGTGGAGCCCTGACGGCCGTTATCTCTATATGACCACCTCGGCCCGTGATAAGTGGGAGAGGGGACTGGTAAGGTACGACCTGGTTTCGAAGAGCTTCACGGAACTTGTGAAGGATTCGAACCTATATTCAGGCTGGAGGCTTACCGCTAAGGGAGAGAAGTTTATCTATACCATTTCTGATGGTGATATGCCTGCCGACCTGTATGTTGCAGGAAATGAGCTGAAGGATGTGAAGAGGCTTACAGACTATAATCCGTGGGTCAGAGAGAGGAAGATATCGAAGAGTGAGCTGATAAAATACCGCGACTCTGACGGGAAGGAGCTGTGGGGAATTCTCTATTATCCGGTCGATTATGAAGAGGGTAAAAAGTATCCCCTTGTTTGTGAGATATATGAGGGATTCTTCTCGAATGGATTCAATTACTCGATGCAGCTTTTCACCAATGCCGGTTATTTTGCGCTGAGGCCTTCGGTGAACCTGATACAGGGGTATCCGGGTGAGGCATGGATAAAGGGTATCACCTCGGGGATCAACAAGCTGATTGACGAGGGACTGGTTGATGAAAAGAAGCTTGGCGTTCAGGGAGGCAGCTACGGAGGATATGCCACATCGCTACTGATAACACAGACCGACAGGTTTGCCGCTGCCATCAATATATCGGGTAAGACGAATATTGTCAGCTTCCTGGGTGACAGTCCGAGGATAGGCACCCGTAACTATTCGGCGGCCGAGAATGGTCAGGACAGGATAGGACAGACATTGTGGGAGGCTCCGATGAAGTATTTTGCCACATCGGCGGTGCTGTATGCCGACCGCATCAAGACGCCGCACCTGTTACTCACCGGCGAGGGCGACTGGAACGTTCCTGCAACCAACAGCCGCGAGCTTTACTATGCGATGCGCAGGCTCGGCAAGGAGGTAATGTGGGTCAACTATGTGAACGGAGGCCACGGTGCCGGTACTGCCAGCAACGAAGCCGACTTCTTCGACCACTGGCAGAGGGTTTTCGGGTGGTATGAGAAGTGGTTTAATAAGAACGGGGGACGGTGAACGGTGAACGGTATCCGGTACCAGGTATCAGGTGTCGGGTGCTCCCGCTGGTCGAGGGTTCGCTTCGCTCGGTTCAGGAATCAGGAATCAGGTACCAGGTACCAGGTCGCGGGGGTGATGGATATAAAAAAAGAGCGCCGGGGTTATTCCGGTGCTCTTTTATAGTTTATGAGAACAGTA
>CAYUOS010000089.1:0-13438 GCA_964446435.1 uncultured Rikenellaceae bacterium
ATTTTGCCTCCGGTTTGACTATTTTAGTGGTTTGATAATATTACAAACTAAATATGGAGGAGATTATGTTTGAACTTCCGGCATTACCTTACACTACTTCGGCCCTCGCCCCGGTATTGAGTGAGGAGACCTTTGCTTTTCATTATGCAAAGCATCACCAGGCTTATGTTACAAACCTGAACGGACTGCTTCCGGGCAGTGCTTTTGATGGAGCCAGTCTCGAAGAGATGGTTAAGAAGGCGGAGGGCGCTATTTTCAACAATGCGGCCCAGGTATGGAACCATACCTTTTATTTTGAGACGTTCTCACCTTCCGGAAGACGCACTCCGGGCGGGAAGGTAGGTGCGGCCATTACGGAGGCCTTTGGTTCCTTCGAGAACTTCAGGGAGCAATTCTCAAAAGCTGCGGTGACGCTGTTCGGCTCGGGCTGGGCATGGCTCAGCAAGAAGCCTGACGGGTCGCTGGTAATAACACAGGAGCCGAATGCCGGCAATCCCATGCGCGCTGGTCTGACACCAATACTGACATGTGATGTGTGGGAGCATGCCTATTACATTGATTACCGCAACAGGAGGCCCGATTATGTGAAGGCTTTCTGGGATATTGTCGACTGGGAGGTTGTGGAGAGGAGGTATTAGGGTTTCTGGTACTTAGATGTATAATATGGAGTTTGGAGAGATTGTTTTAAAGACACGCAGTTACAGGCGGTTTGATGAAGCAGACCGGATTGGGAGGGAGAGGCTGGTAGAACTTGTTGGTATGGCGCGGCTGTCAGCGTCTGCAACCAACAGGCAGTCGCTTAAGTACCTGGTTTACGATTCTGTTGAAGACTGCCGCAGCATATTTCCGGCAACGGCATGGGCGGGTTATCTGAAGGAGTGGCCGGGGCCTGACCCCGGTGAGAGACCGTCAGGCTATATTATCCTGCTACGGGATCTGGAGATAGGAGACCCCTTTGGTATTGACCATGGAATTGCTGCTCAGACAATTATGCTTGGAGCCACCACAATGGGTTTTGGGGGATGCATGATAGGCTCAATAAAGAAGGATATGCTGAGGCAGACTCTGGGAATAGCAAGTCGGTTTGAGATACTGCTGATACTGGCTCTGGGACGGCCTGCCGAGACAATTGTACTCGATGATATCAGTGAGGGTGACATAAAGTACTGGCGTGAAGATGATGGAACGCATCATGTTCCAAAAAGGAGGTTGCAGGAGGTTTTATTGAATTTGTAATGAGACAGGAAACTACCCCTTGAAGAAGACAGCCTTGATAATATGGCTTGCCATTTTCGGGTTTTCCTTGAGCCGTCGTGTTGAGTAGCCGAACCATTCCTTTCCGAACGGTACATATACCCTCATAACATGGCCTGCATCTACAATGCTTTGTCTTAGTCCGGGGGTAACCCCGTAAAGCATCTGGAATTCATACATGTTTTTCGGGACGTTGTATTTTGCGATAAGCTCGAAAGCACCATCCACGAGGTTCTTGTCATGGGTGGCTATGCCGGCATATATCCGGTTCCTGAACATGAATTCAAGGTCGTTTAGGAAGTTGCTGTTAATCTCTTCATATTTTTTATAGGCAATAGCCTCAGGTTCAATGTATATACCTTTGCAAAGCCTGTAATTAAGAGGTATTTCAGGGCTGTTGAGATCGATCATGGCCTCAAGATCGGAATATGTGCGGCGGAGATATGCCTGCAGTACCAGTCCTACACCTGCAGGAAATTCAGCCTTTAGTCTCCTGAAGAGTTCAATCTCGAGGTCGGTGCAGGGTGAATCTTCCATGTCGATTCGCACGAAGTTGTTTCTTGAGGCTGCCCTGGCCACTATTTCCCTGATATGATTGTAGCAGACCTCCTTATCGATAAGAAGGCCGAAGCTGGTTGGCTTGAGTGAGAAGTTGCCGTCAATGCCCTGCTGAACAAGTGCATCGACCAGTTTCAGGTATTCCTGCTTGTTTTCTTCAGCCTGATCGAGGTTTGTAATAAACTCCCCGAGTATGTCGATAGTTACCTTGATTCCTTTTCTGTTGAGCTCCTTTGACACCTTCAGGGCGTCTTCCATTGTTTCACCTGCTATGTAGGGTCTTGAGAAGATCCAGATGAATTTCTTGGGGAACCAGGGCAGTATTGCCGCGATGAATCTGTTGAACATGCTTGCCGTATTTGAACAGCGCAAATATACTAAAAATGAGTATTTAGCATCAGTGTCTACTTAAACGCCTTTTCGGGCATACCATCGCCATCAACTGACAGTCGGCTGAAGTATTCAGGAACGTCCTTGCCAGAGAGTTTGTCGACATAAAGTCTTGCAAGGTACATGCCGAGCATGTAGCCCTGTCCGCGCAGACCAAGGAAAAGGCCATGGTCGGTGTCGATAAACATTCTGGGTTCCACATAGTATCCTGACCAGATGGCCTGAAATCCCACCGAAGAGAGTTCCGGCAGCCAGTTGACAAATACTTCTGAGGCTATATTGATGAATTCCTGCGTGTTGAGTTTCAGGTCCTTCCAAGCCTCATCAGGATCGACAGCCGGTGATGCACAACCAATGATCTGTCCGGTTTCAGCAAGCTGCTGGCCGTATACAGCGACAAAGCCCTTGTATTTACGACGGTCGATCATCATGGGCAGTGGTGTATTACCAGCTCCCAAAAATGGCAGACGGCGTGTGATAAATGCCTGATGCCTGACCGGGTAGATGCCTGTCTGCACCCCTGCCTTACGGGCGAACTTCTCACCTTCGGGCCCCAGTGCGTTTATGAATATTGTGGTCTCGTATTCGATATACTCCCTGCGGTGGTTCCTTACCAGAACGAAATAGTCTGAGCCTTCCTTTCTGAGGTCGATCAGTTCACAATCCTCTTCCACGGTTCCTCCATGCTTTATTCCTATTTGCCTGATGAGGTCTATAACCCTACCCGGTGTTGCCTGCCAGCAGTCACGGGTAATAAGGGCTGCCATATAGGTACTCTCCAGATTCCGGTTAATTCCCGGGGCTATTCTGGCCGCAAAATCCTTCGGCATTATCATTTCAGCATCTGACCACTGCATTGAAGCCTCAAGAGCTCTGTACATCTCTTCGTTGTGGGCAAATGTTACATAGTTTATCGGCCTGAAATCGATATTGCGGATTGCCTGCAGATCTTTGAATATCTGAAGATTATGGCGTGCTATATCTGATAGCTCGGGCAAGCTGAAATTGGGACGACCGCCGGCTATGTTCCGCCATGAGGCACCCCTGCCGTAGTTTATCAAAACAGGCTGGTATTTTTCCTCGGCCAGGTAACGGAAAAGGGCACTACCCCCAATGCCTCCGCCTGCGACCAGCGACTTTACCTTAACCTTCTTTACTTCAACCGGTGGTATGACGATCTCCTGTATGGTTCGGGGATACAATTCACCCATTGTAACCTGGTTTGAGAGTGGGCCTCTTGGGGTTGCATCACCCACAAGTTCGATGCCTTGCCTGCGAAGTACCTGACCCAGCCTGCGAATGCATCTCTTGCCGCGGCACGGACCCATACCGAGTCTCGTAGTGTGCTTGATTTCATCGACTGAGATGAATTTCCTCTCACCAATCACATCAAGTATCTCATCGAGTTTTACATCATCACAATGACAGATGTACTTTTCAGACTCTATCGGCTCGGTCTGTCCGAAATCAATTGTTGCCGGGAAGCTCTCCTTCACTATAAAACCTCTGACTTCTGTAAGATCTTCTCCGTGGATATCATTAGCCTTTACCCTTGCAATATTGGTTTTATTCTCCTTAATCAGGATCTTTTCTATTATGCCTGTACCAAGTTTCTTTCCGTTGTTATCGACGAGGAAAACTTCAGCTCCCTCTTCGGCGTGGTACTCGATTGGAAGAAAGAGCCAGTCCTTTTTGAGGTTGTAGCCGAAGATTGCCAGACCCGGGCACTGGTACACGCATTGCATACAGCCAGTACATTTTTCGAAATCGATATCGGGCACCGTGCTTGAGGAGGTCTTTTTTATTGCACCATGCGGGCAGGCGAACTGGCACGGATTACATGCAAATCCATACAGGCAGTCGATGAGTACAAAAGGTTTTTCAACCATCCTTTCATAGGCAGGCTTGTAAGGCTCATCAATTACCCTAACCGGGTGCTGCTGTGAATCAATGTACTCTTTTGAGAGTGCCAGATATTCATTGTAGTCGGTTCTTATATCCAGATCGTGAAGTGCTTCGAAAGCTGCCTGCTTACCCCTAAGCACGGCGCTCGTACCCTCACCAATACGAATTGCGTCTCCGGCACCGTATACCCTTGTTCCGAAAACCTCCCTGCCCTTTGTAAGAAGCTGGTCGTCCTGAATGAGACCTGTGCATATGTTTATTGCATCGATACCATCTATTACCTTTTCGGTTCCGGGGACAGGTGTAAAGTTTCTGGCCTCAGCTATTACGGCTCCCTTTATGCCATCCTTGTTTTCATTTGGTATTGCCTTCAACAGTATGTGTGACAATATTACCGGAATACCCAGCCTTCTTACCCTGTTTGCCTGAACAGGAAATCCACCTTCGTTGGGCATTGCTTCAACTATTGCCTTTACATTAGCACCTGCCTGCATAAGCTGGTACGAGGTCAGGTATCCGATGTTGCCGGCACCGACTGTAAGTATGTTTTTACCCAGCAGTGTAAACTCCTGATTCATCATCTTCTGAACCACTGCTGCTGTATAGACTCCCGGAAGGTCGTCGTTCTCGAATGCCGGCATGAACGGAACGGCACCTGTAGCAACAATCAACGATTCGCAGTCTATGAAGAATATCTCTTCGGTAAGGGTATTCTTTACAGCCAGCCGCTTGTTTTCAAGCAGATCCCATACAACAGAGTTTAGCATTATTCCCTGGTGCGAGTCTCCGGCAAGGGTCTTTGCAATATCGAAACCTCTCATCCCACCGAACTTCTTCTCCTTTTCAAAGAAGAAGAACTGATGTGTCTGCATCAGAAACTGACCCCCAATCTGATCGTTATTGTCAATAACAATATTTGGTATACAATAGCTGTTCAGCACCTCTCTGGCTGCCAGACCGGCCGGACCGGCACCAATTATTGCAACTGTGGTCTTGAATACCCTGAAGGGAGGATGGTTCTCATAGGGTATTACGTTCGGTTCGTAATCCTTTGGTATTTCATTTACCTCACTTACCCCGTCAACCCTTGTGATACATATACGCCTGATAACGCCATCGACCAGCATCTCGCAGGCTCCGCACTTGCCGATACCGCATTCAAGGCTTCTCTTTCTGGATTTCAGGCTGTGCGAGTGAACCGGAAAACCGGCCTGATGTAACGCAGCAGCTATGGTGAAGCCCTTTTCACCTGTAAGTGGCATTCCATTGTACCTGAAGGCGATCTTCCCTGGTGCCGGTACTTCGAGTATGGGGTGTGTTTCTATCTTCTTCATTGTCTGTCTGATGTCTTTTTCTGCATGCGATTCACTCTTATATGCAAAAAAAGATGATGAGATTCAACGTGTAAATGACTATTGTCACAACAAAATGATGACTTACAACAGATTTTGATATTTTTGAAGAAAATTTTCAAGCCGTGCAACCATTGAACGGCAGGCGATGTCATCTAATTGTCATGGGAATATGCTGAGTGACCGGGAAATAATTGAGGGATGCCTCAAGCACAGCAGAAAGGCGCAGCAGCAGCTCTATGACAAGTACTCACGTTTTTTACTGGGTATTTGCATGAGGTACTCGGCCGACAGGGCTGAGGCTGAGGATATACTGCAGGATGTATTCGTGAGGGTGTTCTTTAATATTGAAGAGTATTCAGGTACCGGTTCATTTCCGGGATGGTTGCGCAGGGTGGCAGTAAACACTGCAATTACCAACTATCACAGGAATATGAAGCATCGTCATCATGTTGATATTGATGAATACAAAAGTACTGAAACGGGAACAGTAAGCTTCGAAGAGGAGCTGTTCTCAGCCGATGAACTGCTGAAGGTGCTGAATGAACTGCCACCCGGATACAAGATGGTGTTTAACCTCTACGCCATTGAAGGTTACAAGCATCGTGAGATAGCAGACATTCTGAGCATTGATGTCAATACATCAAAATCTCAGTACAGCAGGGCCAGGGCGATGTTGAGGGAAAAGCTTGAGAAGCTGAGAAACATAAAGGGTGTTTATAATACAGAACAATAATATATAATACAACATAAGGAGAATAGAATTGGCAACCGGGCGCAGACATAAGGATATTGATGACCTGTTCAGGGACAGCCTCGGGGAGTACCCTGTTGAGCCGTCTGCCGTTGTCAGGAACGAGCTGATGAGAAAGGTTGGACGAAAGGAGTTCCTGAGGTTCAATCCGGCCCGGTTCAATATCTATTATCTATCTGCCGCTGTGGCTGCCGCAGGGCTGTATCTGATCCTGGCCTTCAGTGACATCTCGTTTCGGGGCAGTGCTGAAGAGGATTCTTCAACCATTGAGCCGGTATTGATTGAAACACAGAAGGATCAGCCTGAAGTTGTCACTATTCTGCCGGCCGAAATTATCCCTGGTGACACTGAAGTTGCAGGGAAAATCCCGGGAGAGACAAGGAAGACTGTTGCTGCACCAGAACCCGCTGAAAGGACAGAAACCAGGGTAAAGCAGAGTTACACAGTCAGCATTGAACCCCCAAAGGGTGTTGGCATAGCACAGATAATAACGGTTACCGAGACAACCGATCTTAGAAGTATCAGGCAGGTTCCTGTAACTGAAATAAAGGCATCGGCTGTCGAAGGCTGTGCTCCGTTGCTGATCAAGTTCCAGAGTACCCACGCTAACTATGAGAAGATGTATTGGACATCAAGTGATGGCCGGAGATCGGAAGCAAGGGATGTCGAATGGCTTTTCACTCAGCCCGGAGATTACACCATTATATTAAGGGTTACTGACAAGGATGGAAAAGAGCATTATTCATCCGTTGGAGTAAATGTGCATGAATCACCGGCAGCCCGCTTTGATATTGCACCGGTTAACAGAAGCATAAGTGACAGGGAGATAATAGTCTTAAACTATTCTGAAGGAGCCCTTACATCAACCTGGAATTTTGGCGATGGTGAAGTTTCACAGTTGCGTGACCCCGTTCATGTCTACAGAAATGCAGGAAGCTACAGAATCAGTCTAACTGTAACGAATGAATATGGTTGTTCAGATACTTCATCGCTGGTTTATAGAACCTCAGTCGGAGGAAACCGCATTGACTTCCCCAATGCATTCATACCCAATAAGAATGGTCCCACAGGCGGTTTCTATTCACCCAGGAGCGATGAGGCAGCCTATGTATTCCATCCTGAATACGAAGGGGTTACCGGGTATCATCTTGTTGTGTACAGTCGCACTGGAGCAGTTTTGTTCGAGAGCCGGAATATCAATATTGGCTGGGATGGCTACTACAAGGGCCAGCTTTGTGAACCAGGCGTATATGTCTGGAGGGCAAGGGGGCGTTTCGAGAATGGTGATGAGTTTTCCAGGTCAGGTGACGTAACCCTGCTCCGCTTTTAATCTGTTGAAACCTTAGCCCTGCCGGGGATTAATTGTGTAAAAGTATTGTGCACTGTTGAAAAGATCGGCCACTCCGATGGGCAGAACTCATAAATAATGTTTAAAGTTGCGGTAAATTAAAACCAAATAACTATTTTCGCTTTAGTTTATTTTAGAAGCCCTGTTTTGCCACTGAGGATTAAACATATTCTGGTAGTACTTATCATACTAAGTATTAGAAGTAACGGACAGGACCCTACTTTCTCACAATTCTACGCAAATTCCCTCTATCTGGCTCCATCATTTGCCGGATCGACCGAAGATTACAGGTTCGGCATCAACTACAGGAATCAGTGGCCTGCCATACCGGGAGTGTTTCACACTTACAGCATCTCGTTTGACAGGTATATGCCAAACTTCAGTTCAGGAATCGGGGTTCTTGCAACATATGATGTGGCAGGCTCAGGAGACCTTAGTACAACAAATGTGGGATTGCTCTACTCGTACGATTTCAGGATTACGAATGAGTGGCATGTGAGGCCCGGGGTACAATTCAAGTTCCAGTACCTTGGCCTGAATATCTACAAACTGATTTTCAACTCATCACTATCTCCAGGAGGAGTTACTCCACCAATAATACCTCCTCCTTTTGAAAGTGTTGCAGACTTCGATTTCACTACCTCAGTAATTGCCTATGACGACAGAACATGGGCAGGCATAACCTTCGACCACCTTCTGAGGCCAAAGCAATCTTTCTACGGCGATGAGTCGTTCGTACCGGTCAAGGTAAACATCTTTGGCGGTACCCAGCTGATTGCCAGGGGAAGGCTAAGGAGGAAGTATGACGAGGTGCTGACGATTGCAGCAAACTTCCAGATGCAGAACAAGTTCTACCAGTCAGACATAGGCCTTTACTATTACCGGAACCCACTGATGTTCGGTATGTGGTACAGGGGCATACCTTTTGTTACCTCGCAGGCTGGCGATGCAGTTATCGGATTGATCGGCTACAAGACAAATGACCTGCAGATAGGTTACAGCTATGACTTTACCATCTCAAATCTGATCGCATCAACAGCCGGAGCTCATGAAATATCGATTATCTACAGGTTCTCCACCATGTCTCCCGGTCAGCGTGGAAGATTCCGTGCAATACCCTGTCCCGATTTCTAACAGCCACACTTTCTTTTGTCACCGCTTCTTTTATGTTAATTTGTTTATATTTGCGGCAAAATAATGTTAAACCATATTTAATTACCAATGAAGAAACTACCTCTTATTCTGAATGCTGTTCTGCTGGCAGGGTTGGCAGTACTTTATATTCTATATTTCACCGGTGGCGGCAAGTCTGACAAATCAATAGCAAATGAGGAGATAAACCTTCCGGTTGAGATAACATCTCATGGGATAGCATTTGTGAACATCGATTCAGTCATTCTCAACTTCGAAATGTATTTCGATAAAAGGAACCAACTGGTGGACAGGCAGCAAAGATCAGAAAGTGAGCTTAATACCAGAGGTCAGGCTTATGAGCGCGGTGCACGTGACTTTCAGGAGAAGGTTTCCAAGGGACTTGTAACAAGGGCAACTGCGGCTGAAATGGAACAGTCACTTATGCAGCAGCAGCAGGCACTGGTTGACCTTCGCGACAGGCTCAGCTATGAATTGATGGAGGAGGAGCAGGTGATGAACAGGCAGATACTCGATTATATTACCACGTACCTTGATAGCCTGAAGGAGGAATACAACTTTCAGTATATTCTTGGTAAGAGTTTCGGAGGTCCGATACTATACAGCGACAAGGCTCTTGACATTACCAAACTTGTGCTTGACGGTATCAACAGGAAATACCTCGCAGAGAAGGGAACACCCACAAAGAGATAATGGGTTTTGCTGATGCATACCTTGATAAAGGAGCATTATTCCCTTTAAGAATTCAAACAATTCCTGCCCGCGACACCGGCATTATAATCGTTATTCCGGCTTATGATGAGCCTCTGATAGGATTATGTCTTGACTCTCTTGCCTCATGCCATCCCCCCGGGATTGCGGTTGAAGTAATTGTCGTGGTCAATTCCCCACAAGCATCTGGTCAACCTGGCCTTCGGGCAAATGCGGCTACTCTTGAGGCTATCGGAGATTGGAAGGGAACAGAACCGGCAGGCAGGTTTAAGCTGCACGTAATTGATGCCGGACAGCCCTCAATCAAGGGTTGGGGTGTTGGTGCTGCAAGAAAAACCGGTATGGATGAGGCTGTAAGGAGGTTTAATCTGCTTAAGAAGCCTAATGGAGTTATAGTTTCACTTGACGCAGATTGTACAGTTTCAGGAAACTATCTGCAAGTACTATGGAGTGAGTTCGGACTGAACGAAAGGGCAGGAGGGTGTTCTGTCAATTTTGAGCACAGGGACCGCGAAGATGGTCTTGATGACAGGGTTGCCCATGCGATAAGACAATACGAGTTGCACCTGAGGTACTGGGTGGCGGGATTAAGGTATGCGGGGTTTCCGTACCCTTATCACACAATAGGGTCGGCTATTGCTGTGAAGGCATTAAGTTATGTCAGGGCAGGGGGCATGAGCCGTCGTCAGGGAGGTGAGGATTTCTACTTCGTGCAGAAACTGGTTGGCACTGACGATTTCATCGAGATTAAGGATGCCAGGGTTTTCCCCTCTGCAAGACTCTCCAACAGGGTACCTTTCGGTACCGGTCCTGCCCTTTCAACCCTTTTGGAAAAGCCCGAAGCAGAATTTCTTTCCTATAACCCTGAGGCATTTTCTGAGCTTGCAAGCCTGTTTGCCCTGGTAAAGAAGAGGAGCCAGGAGGTTCCATGCATCGGTGTCTCTTACCATGAGATACCCGAGGCGGTACATCTTATTGTAAGTGAACAGGAATGGATACACAAGATGGATGAGTTGCTGGCAAACACCTCAAACGGGGCTATGTTCATGAAGAGGTTTTATTCCTGGTTCAACTCATTCATGGTGGTAAAATATCTTAACAAGGTACATTCCGTGAGATTAGACAGGATGCCGGTGGTTACTGCAGCTGCCCGGTTGACTGAGATGTTTCCCCTGTACGGAGGAGTTGTGCATGACGATAGCCTCGAGGAGTTACTGAGTCATTTCCGGATGGTTGACTCTCTCTGAATCCTTCTCTCTTCTTCAGGAGATACAATTATATAGATATCCTCATCAGGTTTCTTCATGCGATACTGCTCGCGTGCAAACTTCTCAAGACTCTGGTTGTCTGATCTCAGCTCTTCAAGCTTTCCCCTCTCATCGTTGATCCTTTTCGAGAAATATTCCTTATCACGCTGAAGAGACCTGTATTTTCTCAAATCCCGCCAGCGCTCAAGAAGATTGTTTGCATCAAAAACCAGCAGCCACACCACAAAAACTATAAGGGTTATGACAAACTTATTACGCAGCCAGGCCGGTATTTTGTCGGTATTTATGAACTTCACAGGCATACCGCACAAACCTAATTCATTTTGGTAAAAAACTGAAAGCCCGGTCTGAAAAGATATCAACCAGGGCCTATAAGTTATTCATTATGTCCCAGGAAAGGGTAAACCCAATTCTCAGGCGGCAGGAAACACTCCTTTATGGTTCTGGGGCTCACCCACCTCAACAGGTTCAACACCGAGCCTGCCTTATCGTTGGTTCCGGATGCCCTTGAGCCCCCGAATGGCTGATGACCCACAACAGCACCTGTCGGTTTGTCGTTGATATAGAAGTTGCCTGCAGAATATCGAAGTGCATCGGTACTTCTTCTGATTACCTCCCTGTCAGTTGCAAATACAGCTCCGGTGAGGCCATATACCGATGTTTTGTCAATAAGTTTCAGAATATCCTCATACTCTTCGTCCTTGTATACATAGACTGTAAGTACCGGGCCGAAGAGCTC
Source organism: uncultured Rikenellaceae bacterium (assembly GCA_964446435.1). GTDB lineage: Bacteria > Bacteroidota > Bacteroidia > Bacteroidales > VadinHA17 > SLNP01. The sequence continues at coordinate 11,432 of CAYUOS010000089.1, forward strand.
CTCCTGCATGGTGATGTAGCACGGGTCCTTGCTCAACAGTATAGTCGGTTCAATGAACCAGCCCTTCGATTTGTTGTACCCTCCACCCGCAATCACCTCAACCTGAGGATCCGACTTGGCCGCTTCAATATGAGTTGTGAGCTTATTGAATGATTTCTCGTCAATTACCGCGGTAATGAAGTTCGAAAGATCTTCCGGCCCTCCAATTTTGAAACTGCCAACCTGTTCGAGAACGGCTTCCCGTATCTCAGGCCACAGACTTTCAGGCAGATAGGCCCGCGAGGCTGCCGAACACTTCTGTCCCTGGTATTCAAAGGCGCCTCTTGACATAGCTGTTGCAACCTGTCTGGCATTGGCAGAGCTGTGGGCAAGTATGAAATCCTTTCCACCCGTTTCACCGACAATCCTTGGATAACTCTTGTAGGTGCCTATATTGCTTCCTATGGTTTTCCATATCGAATTGAAAACTCCAGTAGACCCTGTGAAGTGGACACCGGCGAGATGCCTGTTGGCCAGTACCACATTAGCTGCCTCAGGTCCCGGTACAAACACCAGGTTTATGACACCATCGGGCAACCCCGCATCGCGAAATATCTTCATAATGATATCGGCAGAATATATCTGGGTGTTTGAGGGTTTCCAGACAATCACATTCCCCATCAGGGCAGGAGCTGCAGCAAGATTGGCAGCTATTGAAGTGAAGTTGAACGGACTGAGTGCGTATACGAATCCCTCAAGAGGCCTCTGTTCGAGTCGATTCCATGTATCCGGATAGTTTTCAGGCTGCATCTGGTAGATCTCATTCATGTATTGAACATTATACCTGAGAAAGTCAGCGAATTCACATGAAGCATCTATTTCAGCCTGATGAACAGTCTTCGACTGCCCAAGCATGGTTGCAGCGTTAATTATATGACGGTACGGCCCCGACACGAGGCTTGCCGCCCTCAGGAATATTGCCGCCCTCTGTTTCCATGGCATCGAAGACCACTGCTTCCTTACACCAAGGGCTGCGTCTATTGCCATCTCAACATGACTCTTGTCGCCTGAGTGGTAGTGGCCAAGAAGATGGCCTGTATCGTGGGGAGGATTGATTGGCGTGAGGTTCCCGGTGCGGATCTCCCTGCCATTGATTATCATTGGAATGTCAGCAACCGCTGAACGCATTTCAGATATTGTCCGCAGGAGTTCTTTCCTTTCAGGGGTGCCGGGAGCATAAGATAGTACAGGTTCATTGTATGCTGCCGGAACTTCCAGTTGTTTTCTCATAATTTTTTCTGTTTGTTGTAATGCTTTATGAGTATAACAATCTGGTGAGGTTTCTGTTTAATCAGCCTCCGCTCATAAGATAAATAACCTGAACGTTGTCACCGTCAGAGATCCATGAAGTGTCATAACTGTCTCTTTCAACAAGGTTGCCATTTATTTTAACTATCCTCATTCTGAAGGTCATGTTCTTTTCTGCCAGAAGATCAGAAACCGTCATCTTTTCATGGTTAAAAACCTCTTCCCTGTTGTTAAGCAGAATCTTCATATAATGGAATTTTATTTGTTCAACAATATTTCGAGTACTATGTTCGCCTGCATGCTGGCTACAATGCCAACCCTTGGAGCAAGTGGAGGCAGGTCATCGGAAACCTCAGTGGATTCATCACCGGCAATATATAGCATCTCATCTATTTTACGGTACCTGATGTCATTACAACGGCCCCATCCTGCAAGGCCTGACCCGATTATCAGGGGAGTGTAGGGCATTGAGCGGCTTATGCTTTCAACTATCATCTGCTTCATGTCATTCCGGTCGAAGGCTTCCACTATCAGATCACACCCGGCAAAAATAACTGGAGTGTTTTTGCTGTCAAGAACAACATCGTGTATTTCGATTTTTATGGTAGGATCGATCATGTTGAGGTTTTCCTTTAGAGCCACAACCTTTTTAGAACCCACCTGGTTACGGAAGAAGAATTGCCTGTTGAGATTGGCCTCGCTGACAGTGTCAAAATCTGC
>CAYUOS010000090.1:0-13406 GCA_964446435.1 uncultured Rikenellaceae bacterium
ATGCCAACAGGAGGCGGCAAGTCGCTGTGCTACCAGCTGCCGGCAGTGATGAAATCGGGTACGGCAATTGTCATCTCTCCCCTGATAGCCCTGATGAAGAATCAGGTCGATGCCATGCGTAACTTCAGTACAGACGATGATGTGGCTCATTTCCTCAATTCTTCGCTTACAAAGGCTGCCATTACCAAGGTAAGGAAAGATGTACTCAACGGTAAGACCAAGCTGCTGTATGTAGCCCCCGAATCGCTCACCAAGGATGAAAACATCGAATTCCTGAGCAATATAGAGGTCTCCTTTTACGCAATCGATGAGGCACACTGTATATCGGAGTGGGGCCACGACTTCAGACCCGAGTACCGCAGGATAAGGCCCATGATAGATACTATCGGCCGCGCTCCCATAATAGCACTTACAGCAACAGCAACCCCGAAGGTTCAGCATGATATCCAGAAAAACCTTGGAATTCTTGACGCCGGTATTTTCAAGTCGTCATTCAACAGGGCAAACCTCTACTATGAAGTGAGACCAAAGCAGGATGTTGCCAAGGAGATTATCAAGTATATCAAGAACAACTCGGGTAAATCAGGTATAATATATTGTCTCAGCAGAAAAAAGGTGGAGGAGCTCTCCGAGGTGCTGAAAGTCAACGGCATAAAGGCGCTGCCCTATCATGCCGGAATGGATTCTGCAACACGTACGGCGAACCAGGATAAGTTTCTGATGGAAGAGGCCGACGTTATTGTTGCAACAATTGCCTTCGGCATGGGTATCGACAAGCCAGACGTGAGGTTTGTGATACACTATGATATCCCCAAGAGCCTTGAAGGGTATTACCAGGAAACAGGACGGTCGGGCCGCGATGGCGGAGAGGGCAGGTGCATAACCTACTACAGTTACAATGATATCGTCAAGCTTGAGAAGTTCATGCACGGAAAGCCCATCGCCGAGCAGGAGATCGGAAAGCAGCTTCTCCTTGAGACTGTATCGTATGCCGAATCATCGGTATGTCGCCGTAAGCTTCTGCTTCACTACTTCGGAGAAGAGTATGAGCCAGAGAACTGTGAAGCTTGCGATAACTGCCTGCACCCGAAAACCCAGTTCGAGGGAACCGATTACGTTGTTAACGTTCTTGAGGCAGTGCTTGCAGTAAGGGAGAAGTTCAAGGCTGACCACATTGCAAACATACTGGCAGGAAAGGCAACGAGTGCCATCAAGTCATACAAGCACCATAAACTTGAAATATTCGGGGTCGGTGATGAAAAGGACGAGAGATTCTGGAACATGGTTGTCAGGCAGGCACTTATCGCACGACTTCTGGCAAAGGATATTGAGAATTACGGCCTGCTTAAGCTGACGAAGAAGGGTCATGACTTCCTTGAGAAGCCCGAACCTTTCTTGCTTACCGAAGACCACGACTACAGCGAGGCGTCAGAAGAGGAGGCTGCCTTTGGCGCACGTACCGCAGCTGTTGACGAAGAGCTCGTCAGCATCCTCAAGGATCTGAGGAAGAAGATATCAAAACAGAAGGATGTTCCTCCTTTCGTGATCTTTCAGGATCCCTCCATCGAGGAGATGGCTATTCAGTACCCGGTAAATGTCGAGGAGCTTCAGAATATCTCAGGTGTGGGTGCAGGAAAGGCTCAGCGTTACGGGCATGAGTTCGTGGAGGTGATAAAGAGGTACGTAGAGGAGAAGGAGATAATCAGACCTCTTGATATGGTTGTTAAATCGGTGGTCAATAAATCTGGCCTCAAGGTATACATTATTCAGAGCATTGACAGGAAGCGCTCGTTCGAAGATATCGCAAATGCCAAGGGTCTTGACCTTGATGAGCTTATTTCGGAAGTCGAGGCTATCGTCCACTCCGGAACGAGACTCAACCTCGATTACTACATCGATGAGGTGATTGACGAGGAGAGGCAGGAGGATATCTATTCATATTTCAGGGAGGAGGCCGAAACCGACAGCCTCGAGGAAGCAATAAAAGAACTTGGCGGTGAATTTGACGAGGAAGAGATCAGACTCATGCGCATCAAGTTCCTGTCTGAACTTGGCAATTGATCAACTCAGTCCCATCTTACTGAGCCTGATAATCCCATAACTACTGAGGTGACCACGTAGAAAGGGTATAGTATCTGTACCAGAGGAAAATACCATATCAGATCAGTCCTGCCATGAAAACGCAAACGATTCATAATAATCACAGAGTCAGGAATCGATTTTACCAGCATAAGCATAATGGCGGTCCGTATATACAGCGGGTCGAAAAATGACATAACAATATATGCCGCAATGACAACAGATGCCAACAGCACCGAAACCCCCGAAAAGATGGTTGAAGCATCGTTGTAGTACAGTGACTTCGATGCCCAGCGTGAACGCTGCCTGAAAAACTCAGAAATGCTTCCTGCCGGTTCTGTTCTTACTATTGCACTTTCAGATTCAATCCATTCAACTGCTATGCCTTTTCTTTTCAGGTAATGGAGAAAGAAGACATCATCGCCTGACGGAATCTTATTGCCCGGCAAGTTTTCCAGTCCCGGATACAGGTCCTTTCTGAATGCCAGACCGGCACCATTGCACATCAGGGCGTCGCCAAGTGCGGCCGAGCCCGCTGTAGCTCCCTGCAGGCTGAAGAACTCGAGATGCTGAAATGCATTAAAGAGCGAGTTGCCACCCTCCAGTTCAACAGGGCAGATAATCATTCCCGGCCTGAACCTGTTGTAGTGTGAGGCTATTGCAAGTATCCAGTTACTGCCAACGCGGCAGTCATCATCAGTGGTAATTACAATCTCGCCCGAGGCTTCCATTATGGCAGTGTCGATGGCGCTTTTCTTACCTGAACCATGGCTTGGCACAACCCTGAACCCCGGAAGGTCAGTCCTGGCAGGATAATCTTCCCAACTGCCTCCGGTATCGTCGGCTACAATAACCTCGAATGAGTCGTGACTGTAGTTCTGAAGCGCAAGGTCAGACAGCAATCCCTGAATCTTTGAGGGTGGGTTGGCTGTAGGGATGATCAGTGAGACCATGACTGATGTTGCAGAAGGTGCAGATGAAGGCTTGATCCTTGCAAGACCCTGCCATATCCTTGCCGCAAGAAAGAGGTAGGGTATAATGAAAAGCAGCGAGAGCCATGAAATTTCAGTCACTGAGCCACTCATACATTTTATAGTGAGAACCGTCCATTCCCATCGCTTTGTATGTCTTCTGAGCACTGATGTTACCGGTCTCGACATAGAGTCTCAGGCCGGCCACACCCTCCTTCAGCGCGGCATCCTTAATATGATCATACATGGTGCGGAAGACGCCCATTCGCCTGAATTCAGGAATTACATATACCGACTGAAACCACCAGATATCGGCGTTTCGCCAGTCGCTCCACTCATATGTTATAAGCAGTGACGCTATTACCCTGCCGCCGGCCTCAGAAACAAAGTACCTGCCCCTGCCCTCGCCTGAGAATACCGCCTCAACACCCCGTGTCACCCTCTCGGTGTCGAGTTCAAGATTCTCTGTCTCCATTGCCATTGCCAGCTGGAAATCCCTGATGATAATAGCATCGCCTTCATTGGCGGCTCTTACGGTAATGCCCTTCATATCGCCTTTTTGTTTCAGGCGCAATTTATCAAAAATATCGAGAACGGTTAATACTCGTCCCAGCTCTTGATGGCTATATCTTCTTCCTTCAGCATGCAGAATGCCAGTATAAACGCAGATGCAAGCCTGGCGTTGGTCAGCAGCGGTATATTGAAGTCAACAGCGCTCCTTCTGATCTGGTAGTCATTGTTCAACTCAGTGGGAGAGAGGTCTTTAGGTATATTTATGACAAGGTCAACCTCCCTGCTGCTAATAAGTTCAATGGTGTTAGGTGATTCATTTTCATCGGGCCAGTAGGCAACCTCTGCCTCCACACCAGCGTTTTCGAGGAAGATCTGTGTTCCACGGGTCGCATATAGCTTGTATCCTCTTTCCCTCAGGGCTCTGGCGCTGTTGAGTAACTCTACCTTTGAGCGGGCGGGACCTGTAGACAGGAGGATGCTCTTCCGGGGCACCCTGTAGCCAACCGAATACATTGCCTTCAGTATGGCTTCATAGAATCCCTCACCAATGCATCCGACCTCTCCGGTTGAGGCCATGTCAACACCCAGGACAGGGTCGGCCTTGGCAAGGCGTGAGAAGCTGAACTGAGGTGCCTTAACCCCTACGTAGTCGAGGTCAAATACCGATTTATGCGGTTTTGTAACCTCTGCGCCAAGAATCACCTTGGTGGCCAGCTCAATAAGGTTCACTTTAAGTACCTTTGACACAAACGGCATGCTTCTCGATGCCCTAAGGTTGCACTCTATAACCTTGATGTCATTATCCCTGGCCAGGAACTGGATATTGAACGGGCCGGTTATGTTTAGTGAATCGGCAATCAGCCTTGATATCCTCTTTATTCTCCTTGCTGTCTCAAAGTATATCTTCTGGGCGGGAAATACAATTGTGGCATCACCTGAATGGACACCTGCGAACTCAACATGCTCGCTGATTGCGTACGCCAGAATCTCACCGCCCGAGGCAACTGCGTCTATCTCTATCTCCTTTGCATTCTCAATAAACTCTGACACTACAACAGGGTACTGCTTTGATACGTTTGCTGCAAGCTCGAGGAAATGGGTCAGCTCATTGCGGTTCGAAACCACATTCATGGCTGCACCCGATAATACGTATGAAGGCCTTACCAGTACCGGAAAACCGATACGGTCGACAAATCCTAATATCTCCTCCACGCTGGTGAGCTCCTGCCATCTTGGCTGATCTATTCCCAGACCGTCAAGCATTGATGAGAACTTATGCCTGTTCTCGGCCCTGTCAACCGATGAGGCAGATGTCCCCAGTATCGGCACATGCTCCTTGTGGAGCCTCATGGCCAGGTTGTTTGGTATCTGGCCTCCCATTGAGAGGATAACGCCGGCAGGAGTTTCCAGCTCGATAATGTCCATAACTCTTTCGAACGAAAGCTCGTCAAAGTAGAGCCTGTCGCAGATATCATAGTCGGTACTTACTGTCTCGGGATTGTAGTTGATCATTACCGCCCTGAGTCCCTGCTTCCTGATGGTTTCAATTGCATTCACCGAACACCAGTCAAACTCGACGCTTGAGCCTATGCGGTATGCTCCTGAGCCGAGCACAATTACCGACCTCTTGTCATTGTGATACCAGATATCGTGTTCAGAGCCACTGTATGTCAGATAAAGGTAATTTGTCATTGCGGGATACTCTGCCGCCAGGGTGTCTATCTGCTTTACCCATGGTATTATTCCATGGGCTTTCCTCTGTTTCCTTACCCTGAGCAGCGCCTCCTCTATCTCTTCAGGCTCGGCCTTAAGAACAAACCTTGCTACCTGAAAATCGCTGAATCCATGTATCTTGGCCTCCTTCAGCAGTTCAGCAGGCAACTCCGACATGGTATTGTGTTTCGACAGTCTCTCTGCTATGTCATTGATATTGCGTAATTTGTATAGAAACCATCTGTCAATTCTTGTAAGCTCATGAATCTCATCGATTGATAATCCACGCCTGAGAGCTTCAGCGATAGAGAATATCCTCATATCGGTCGGTTCGGAAAGCTCTTTTCGTACATCATTGAATACAAGGTTTCTGTTGCCTACAAATCCATGCATTCCCTGACCAATCATTCGCAATCCTTTCTGGATGACCTCCTCGAAGGTGCGTCCGATAGCCATTACCTCACCTACGCTTTTCATGCTGCTTCCCAGTTCGTGTGAGACTCCTTCGAACTTGTTGAGGTCCCACCTTGGTATCTTGCATACTATGTAATCAAGTGCAGGCTCAAAGCATGCCGTAGTGGTTTTCGTTACGCTGTTCTTCAGTTCATGAAGTCCATACCCCAATGCCAGTTTTGCCGCGACAAATGCGAGGGGGTAACCTGTAGCCTTCGACGCCAGGGCACTTGAACGCGAGAGCCGTGCGTTTACCTCTATCACCCTGTAGTCTTCCGAACCCGGATCGAGGGCATACTGCACGTTGCACTCGCCTATTATGCCGACATGCCTTATTATCTTGACAGAGAGCTCCCTGAGTTTGTGGTATTCGCTGTTGGTAAGGGTCTGCGACGGTGCCACCACAATGCTTTCACCGGTATGGATTCCGAGGGGATCGAAGTTCTCCATATTGCATACGGTAATGCAGTTATCGTAGCAGTCCCTCACAACCTCATATTCCACCTCTTTCCATCCCTTCAGTGATTCCTCAACCAATATCTGGTTCGAGAATGAGAAAGCCTTCGTTGCCATGCTCCTCAACTCTTCGGCACATGATGCAAACCCGCTCCCCTGTCCGCCAAGTGTGTATGCCGCCCTGATTATCACCGGAAATCCCAGTTTCTCTGCAGCTTTAAGTGAATCCTCCACCGATCCCACCGCAATGCTTCGGGGTGTCTTTACATTGATCTCGTCTAGTTTCCTTACGAATAATTCGCGGTCTTCAGTATCCATTATTGCCCTTACCGGTGTTCCCAGAACCCTTACCCCATGCTTCTCAAATACCCCGCTCCTGTATAGCTCTGTTCCGCAGTTAAGAGCTGTCTGTCCACCGAATGAGAGAAGAATCCCGTCGGGCTTCTCCTTCTCAATTACCCTGGTAACATACGTGGGAGTTACAGGCAGAAAGTAGATCTTGTCTGCGATTCCCTCAGATGTCTGAACCGTGGCAATGTTGGGATTAATAAGGATTGTAAAGACACCCTCCTCCTTAAGCGCCTTAAGCGCCTGCGAGCCTGAATAGTCAAATTCTCCTGCCTCCCCGATTTTAAGGGCGCCCGAACCCAGGACAATCACTTTTCCGATACCGTTAACCATCAATCACCGTTTGGGAGGCAAAAATATAAGAAATATTGAAATCTCTGTTTGCAGAATAAAATAATGTATAAATTTGCATCCGAAATGTATAAAAATGCACATTAATGAAAAAGCCTGAGAGATTGAAGGTGATAGAGGAGATAATTGCCGGGGGCAATATATCATCACAGGAGGAGATACTCAGGATTATGGAGGGTTTAGGGATAAAGTGTACACAGGCTACGCTTTCCCGCGATTTAAGGCAGATTGGGGTAGGTCGCTTCTCCGATGGTGGCGGTGCCCCGTATTACAGGGTGGTAAGGAGTGGTCAGGTCTCTCCGGAGGGTTCTGCAGACATATATCATCGGGCTATTATAAGCCTGTTGTGGGCCAGGGAGTTGTTGGTGATAAAGACATCTCCGGGCTTTGCGGCAGGAGTGGCATCGACGATTGACACATCCTGCAGGGATGGAATAGCCGGAACAGTGGCAGGTGACGACACGATTATCGTGGTTCCCTCAGATGGATTCTCAAAGGCTGATATAATGAAAGCCCTTGGAGAAGTATTCCCGGGGATCGATGTACTGAGGAGAGTCTGAACCCACAGCTCATAACACTTTACCCTGATCAGCCAGCCTGGTTTCCCTGACAATGTCGGAACAAAAGAAAGGAGCTGAAATAAATCAGCCGATAAATATTTATTCATATTCTTATTAATAAAAATGGAAAAAGTAATTCTTGCATACAGTGGTGGTCTCGATACCTCGGTAATACTCAAATGGCTTGTGAATAAGGGCTATGCTGTCACAGCTTATGTTGCTGACGTCGGTCAGGATGATGATTTCGATGCTGTCGAAAGGAAGGCCCTCAAGATAGGTGCCGAAAAGGTTGTGATAGCGGATCTGAAAAGGGAATTCGTAACGGATTATATCTTCAATGCGGTTAAGGCAAATGCAGTGTATGAGGGCCGGTATCTTCTTGGCACAGCACTGGCACGCCCCCTGATAGCTAAAAGGCAGATTGAGATAGCTCTGGAGGAGGGTGCCCGGTATGTTTCGCACGGTGCCACGGGCAAGGGGAATGACCAGGTAAGGTTTGAGCTTGCCTATTACGCCCTTAAGCCTGACATTATGATTATATCACCATGGAAAGACCCTGAATTCCTCTCCATGTTCAGGGGAAGGACGGATCTGCTGAAATATGCAGCTGACCATGGCATACCTGTAAAGGCTTCTGTTGCGAAACCCTACAGTGAGGATGATAATCTGATGCACATCAGCCATGAGGCTGGCATACTTGAAGATCCTCTCTATTTTGCCGGCGAGGGTATATTGTCAAAAATCCGCAGTCCGTTCCATGCCCCCGACATTGAAACACGCATATCAATAGAATTCAGGGATGGACTGCCTGTGAAGGTTGTGAACCGCGATGATGGTTTCGTGGTATGCGATCCGCTGGCACTCTTCTCCTACCTTAATACCCTTGGTTCCACCAATGGCATTGGGCTGGTTGACATGGTTGAAAACCGGTTTGTCGGAATCAAGTCAAGGGGAATTTATGAGACGCCCGGGGCTACGATACTGATGACGGCTCATATGGATATTGAGGGGATTGCTATGGATCGTGAGGTGATGAAGCTGCGCAATATGCTTGCGCCTGTCTTTTCTGAACTGGTCTATAACGGCTTCTGGTTCAGTCCTGAGATGGATTTTCTGGTGGCTGCGCTCAACAAAAGCCAGGAGATGATTGATGGCACCGTACATCTTTGCCTTTACAAGGGCAATGTGATGATCGAAGGGAGGGAGTCGCCTTCATCACTATATGACAAGGAGTTGTCGAGCATGGACATTGAAGGTGGATTTGACCAGACCGACAGCAGAGGCTTCATTCGGATAAATGCCATCAGGCTTATGGCTCACAGGGCCATTCTGCGGACAGGAACGGAACAGAAACAACCGGCTTATGAAACTTTGGGATAAGGGACAGGCAAGCGACGACAGGGTTGATGATTTTACCGCTGGCAGAGACAGGCTGCTTGACGAGCGGTTGTTGGTGTGGGATATAGCCGGTACGATGGCTCATGCGGTTATGCTGCATGAATCGGGTATCATTTCACGCGATGAAAAAAATGTGATTCTCAAGGCTCTGCATTCTATTTTCGTGGCGGCTGAGGCCGGAGAGACCCGGTGGGACCGAGGGTTTGAGGATGTTCACAGCATGGTTGAGGCCGATCTTGTAAGCCTGACGCACGATACCGGCATGAAGATCCATGCCGGAAGGTCGAGAAACGACCAGGTTATTGTTGATCTCTCCCTGTGGATGCGCCATGAGATTGCGCTGATTGCCTCTGACGTTTCACAGCTGCTGGCGAAGATAGCTGACCTCGGCAGAAGGCATGCAGCCATAATGATGCCTGGGCATACTCATCTGCAGCCTGCCATGCCATCGACTTTCGGTCTCTGGTTCGGGTCATTTGCCGAAAGCCTGGGAGAGGACCTGATCTCACTCTCACGGGCCTGGTCTTCGTCTAATGTCTCGCCGGCAGGAACTGCAGCAGGCTATGGTACCTCTCTTCCCCTCAGGAGAGAGGTGGCAGCCTCACTGCTGAAGTTCGAAAGGATGGTTATAAGCTCACCATATGCGCAGATGAGAAGGGTGAAGACGGCAAAGATTGCTGCGGAAGCAATAGCTTCTGTCGCTTTCACGCTCAACCGTCTAGCCGGTGATATCTGTCTTTTCCTCTCGGCAGAGTTCTCCTTTCTCGGGCTTGCTGATAAATATTCCACTGGTTCTTCGATAATGCCACAAAAGAAAAATCCTGACGTATTTGAGATAATCAGGGCACGAACCAATATTCTGATGTCGTTGCCCGGAACAATTGGCATGATTACCACCAATCTGCCCCCGGGGTACAACAGAGATTACCAGGTAATAAAGGAGTTGCTTATTCCGGCGACTGATGAGACAAGGTCACTCATCGCTATGACAGGCTACATGCTTGACGGGTTGAGGGTAAGGGAGAACATAATGGAGGGCAGATACAATGAAGTGTATGCGACTGAGGAGGCAAACCGGCTGGTAATGAAGGGCATACCATTCAGGGATGCCTACAGGAGAGTGGCTGCCGAAATTGGCACACGCAGTTTCAGGGAGTCAGCAACTTCAGACTATACCCATCTGGGCAGTCCGGGTAACCCGGGAATTGATGAAATAGCAGATTTCGCGGGAAAGGTCGCCGGTGGTATTGTTCTCATACCTGCATCTGAACTGGTTTCAGGCATCATGAACTCACAAGTGTGAACTAAGCACCGTTCTTTTCGATCAGTTCAATGAATTCATCGAATAGAAAATCGGTATCAGTGGGGCCGCCAGAAGCCTCGGGATGAAACTGGGTTGAGAAGAACGGTTTGGACTTGTGTCTCATGCCTTCGTTGGTGTTGTCATTCACGTTGATGAAGAGTGGCTCCCAGTCGGGGGGCAGTGTCTCATTGTCAACAGCGTACCCGTGATTCTGTGAGGTGATGTAGGCCCTGTTGGTTCCGGCCCGCAGAACAGGTTGGTTATGACTGCGATGGCCATATTTCAGCTTGTAGGTGTCAGCACCTGCGGCCAGGGCCATCAGCTGGTTGCCAAGGCAAATTCCGAACACCGGCTTTGACGAGTCAAGGGATTTCATCAGGTTGGCTATTGTGGCGCCGCACATCTTCGGGTCTCCGGGACCGTTCGAGATGAATAGCCCGTCGTACTCTTCATTGTGATAGTCATAATCCCAGGGTACCCTGATCACGGTAGTGTCACGCTGCAGCAGGTTTCTGATGATGTTGTACTTGACACCACAGTCGATCATTATTATGCGGTGCTTTCCGTTGCCGTATACCCTTTTTTCAGTTACACTTACGGCTCCTACCAGGTTTGTTGAGTTGGGATCGGTAAAGCTGGTTTCGCTGCCGGCAGGTTCTATCTTGCCGAGCATCGAGCCTTTCTCCCTGAGTCTTTTTGTAAGGGCCCTGGTGTCGATGCCATAAATACCCGGTACATCGTTCCTCATCAGCCAGTCGCCAAGGCTTTCATCAGCATTCCAGTGGCTGTACTCAAAGGAGTAATCAGAGACGATCAGTCCTGATATATGTATCGATGATGATTCGTAAAACTTGAGCAGATCGTTCTCATTTTCTCTACCGGGAGCCCCGTAATTTCCCACAAGGGGGTAGGTCAGACATAGGATCTGTCCCCTGTAGGAAGGGTCAGTAAGACTTTCCGGGTATCCTGTCATTGCGGTGTTGAACACAACCTCACCTGAAACCGGGCATATTGCCCCGAATGATTTGCCGGTATAGAAGGATCCATCCTCAAGGGTAAGTTTTACCGGAACACCTTTCTCCATTTCTCCGTTGAACTTGTTTAATTGATTCTCTCTTTTTCGGGCTGTAAAGATACTCAAAATAGGTCACCTTCTGATCACCAGCTTTACTCCTTTACAAATTAGGTGAAAACTTGAAGCGGAATCGTATATTATTCTTACTTTTATGAGCGATTTAGTAAGTAATTTTTTAAAAGGTGCTATATGAAACAAATCCGTAATTATGCAATTGTTACTCTCCTGGCAATTATGGCATTCAGTGCCGGTTCTTGCAGGAACAGGGCAACCTCTGAGCAAAGGCAGATTGAGATCGACCAGAGAACGATGATCGAGAAGCAGATCGGAGATAATGTATATCCGCTGCCGACATCTGCCGATGTTATAAAGATGCTCACTGAACTTGACGTCGGATATATCATCGGCATTTCCAACCCGGTAGACAATGCCCCTAAATACCTTACCGGCAAATCAAGGGCGATAAACCTTGGAATATATGGAGCTGATCTGAGCTACGCTACCCTTTACAATGTTCAGCAGGCAGTAATCAATTACCTGAATGCAATAAGAGTATTAGCCAATGAGCTTAATCTGAGCCAGATATATGACGAAGCCCTTTATAACAAAATCAAGGAGAATTTCGACAAGAGAGATGAACTCGTACATATACTTACCGATGCTTTCAACAATACATACACCTTCCTGAGTAACAACGACCAGGAGGCCCTTGCGATGCTGGTAGTCGGGGGTGCATGGGTTGAAGGAATGTATATAACCACCCATATTTCTGAGTCAGTATATCATGTTGAGGGTATCGTTCGGGTTCTGCTTGAGCAGAAGAAGTCTTTTGAACTATTCCTTGAGATTGCCAAACCCTATGAGACTGACCCGATGGTAAGTGAGTTTATAAGGGAACTGCAGCCTGTCAGGGATGTGTATGCCGGAATTTCAACTTCACTCTCCCTGAAGAATGTAGAAGATATTACAGCAGCAATCGCAAAAGTTCGGGATAAGCTGACTATCTGAGGTTTATAAGTAATATTGCCGCAGGGAGAGATTCTTTGCGGCATTTTTCAATCTGCTTTTATGAGAGATTCAGTATTACTTGCCCTGATTCATATATTTGCCATTATATCAACCGTTAAGCCGGGCAGCGTAACGGCCAGGGGCAGGAAGATACTGCGAAGCTATTTGCGAAGGTACCTGAACAGGGAGCTTGAAGAGAAATACTATGAGATGTTCGAAAGCAACCTCGAATTTTATGCCTCTGAACTCAAGACTATCGACGAACAGGACCTTTTCGATGACAACTCCCTCATTACCTTTCAGATAACGAATATCTGCCGCCAGATAAAGAAGGGATTGCTGCTTGACGAACGTATGATCGTCTTTCTCCAGCTGCTTGAATTCGCATTCGAAGACAGGGTAGTTACCTCTCAGGAAAGAATTATTATTGAGATAGTTGCAAAAACCTTCAATATTCCGCCTGCCGAGTTCGACAATGCATACGCCTTCATGATAGGAGGCGACTTTGACAAGGTGGCGCCATCGAATATGCTTCTTATCGAGGGAACCGGGTATCAGGCTGATGCCAGGAAACCGCAGTTCACAAACTACCATCTCTGGAACCACATGAAGGTTAAGGGGTTCGGTGGCACCCTGTTCCTGCTGCTGATTGAGAGTACCGGCTCAATACTGCTTACCTACGAAGGGAATCAGGAACTCTATTTCAAGGGGCGCGATATTATCCCCTACAGGGCCTACCTGCTCGACAGGGGAGTCAACATAAAGGGACCGGGAATAGAACCGATTTATTATTCAAAGGTTTACAAGTCTTTCATAGTAGGCAAGTTTCCTCATAAAGTGGTTTTTGAGGGCCATGGTATCGATTACCGTTTCAGAGGGTCGGTGTATGGGTTACGCAAAACGAGCTTCTCGGTTGAGTCAGGAAATCTTGTCGGGATAATGGGTGGTAGCGGAGTTGGCAAGACCACCCTTCTGAAGGTTCTCAACGGCAAGCTAAAGCCGTCAACAGGAAATGTCTATATCAACGGATACAATCTGCATAACGACAGCGATGCTCTTGCCGGACTGATTGGCTATGTTCCGCAAGACGACCTGCTTATTGAGGAACTGACTGTTTATCAAAATCTTTATTTCAATGCCCGCTTGTGCTTTGGCGATTTCACCGAGGAACAGTTAAG
>CAYUOS010000091.1:0-13355 GCA_964446435.1 uncultured Rikenellaceae bacterium
AAGATAAAACGACCTTTGTACTTCTCTTCAAAGACGGCCTTAACATCCTGTTCAATATCTGAAAGATAACTGAAATCAGGTCTTTCCTCCATAATTCTGAGAAGGCCGTCTTCATCAATTACCTCTTTACGTGCTGTATTTACAAGTACAGCTCCGTAAGGCATAGTCTTGAGCAGCTCAAAGCCAATTGATTTTTTTGTCTTCTCATTTGCAGGAATATGAAGACTTACATACTGACACTTTGCGTATAGCTCTTCAGCACTGTTGCAGAACTTTATTCCTGAGGCTGTCTTCTCCTCCTCCTTTAGGAAAGGATCAAAGGCATAAATATCCATCTCAAAACCCTGCGCGATTCTTGCCACGTTCTTACCTACGTACCCGAATGCATGAATTCCAATTGTCTTGCCCTTCAGTTCACTGCCAGACTTACCGGCAAAACCTCCCCTTGCCTGAAAGAGCATCATCTCGAAAGCAAGCTCCGCCACTGCATTTGAATTCTGTCCCGGTGTATTCATGGCTACTATATTAGCTGCCGTGCAGGCTGCAAGGTCAAGATTGTCATAACCGGCACCTGCCCTGACAACAATCTTCAGCTTTGGAGCCGCCTTTACAACATCTGCTGATACAATGTCACTTCTGACGATCATGGCATCGGCATCCCTGACAGCTTCGAGAAGCTGGTCAACGCTTGTATACTTTTCCAGAAGGGCAAGTTCATGGCCTGCTTCTTCAACTACCTCCCGTATAAGCTTTACCGCCACGGGTGCGAATGGCTTGTCTGTTGCAACCAGTATCTTCATATCTCCTGTTTTTAGTTATTCGCTTCAAACTCCTTCATTACAGCAACCAGCGCCTCAACGCTCTCCTTTGGAAGGGCATTGTATGTTGACGCCCTGAATCCTCCAACCGACCGATGTCCCGGGATTCCGATCATTCCTCTTGATTTTGCAAAATCTGAAAATGCCTGCTCGAGCTCCTTGTACTCCGGCGCCATTACAAAACAGATATTCATCAGCGATCTGTCTTCATGATCAGCCACAGTGGGGACAAACAGCTTGTTTCTCTCAATTTCATCATAAAGTATGGCTGCCTTCTCAATATTCTTCTTCTCCATTACCTTCAGACCTCCCATATCCTTCAGCCAGTTGAGTGTCTGTACTGCCGCGAAAACCGGGAGTACCGGGGGAGTATTGAACATTGATTCACTCTTTATATGGGTGGCATAGTTCATCATCGTTGGGATAGGCCTTGTTACCTTACCAAGAATATCCTCTCTGATAATTACGAACGTTACTCCGGCAGGAGCAAGGTTCTTCTGTGCCCCTCCGTAAATAACGGCATACTTTGAGACATCCATCGGCCTGCTGAAGATATCTGACGACATGTCTGCCACAAGAGGTACGCTTACATCCATGTCCTTCCTGATCTCAGTACCGAATATTGTGTTGTTGGTGGTGATGTGGAAATAGTCGGCATCGGAAGGAATGGTGTAGTTCTTGGGTATATAACTGAAGTTCTTGTCCTTTGAAGAGGCAACCTCAATAGCTTCCCCGAACATTTTAGCCTCCTTCAGAGCTTTTGATGCCCATTCTCCTGTGTTCAGATAGGCTGATTTCTTCTCCATCAGGTTCATCGGAATCATTGAAAACTGCAGGCTTGCGCCTCCTCCCAGAAAAATCACCTGGTAACCCTCAGGTATATCCAGGAGCTCCTTGAAAAGGGCTACTGCCTCATTCATTACTGCGATAAACTCTTTGCTCCTGTGTGATATCTCCATCACTGAAAGCCCGGTTCCTGCAAAATTCTTTACGCCTTCAATCACCTTGTCGATTGTGTACTGAGGTAAAATTGATGGCCCGGCATAGAAATTATGTTTCTTCATATCGGTTAAATATTTGTGTTAAAATTTTTTACAAACCCATTAAACTACAAATTTATCAAATTATCCCGGTTAACGAATATACTTTACAACACATCTTTCTGAAGAGATATAAGCTCATCTCCCATCATAACCGGAATGATATCAGTCACATTAAATGTAAGGCAGTAGGGTATACAATGATCAAGCTTCTTCTCCCTGAGTCTGTTCCTGTGAGCTGCCTTCTCAATATATTTACCAGGGTCAGGTTCAGCTAACCTCCAGAGATCGATTGATGCAAGTGCTGAATCGCATTTCGTTGTAAATCTCCCCTTATTAAGAAGTTGAGAAGCAATATAGCCTGCGCATAGTGTGTCTTCAAGATTGAATCTGTTCTTCCATCCGGCACAAAATAACAGCACATTTCTGTCAGTGCCGTCAAGATAATCAACAATAGCGTCTGCGTTCAGAAAAGATCCTATCAAAGTCTGAAAGTATCCTGATGCCATGTGAATTGTACTGGTGCCGTTTGTTGTGGTATAAGCAACAGTCTTGTCCTTAACCCTTTCAGCAGTGAAGTTCTCAGGTGAGTTCCCGAAATCGGCAAAATCAAGTTTTATTCCGTCACGTTCTCCCGCAACCAGGTAACCACTTTCTTTAAAGACCCTTGCTTCTTCAACCTCGGCAACGGGTATAATCGACCTTACTCCATTGGCAAATGCAGTACATATTGAAGAGGTTGCCCTGAAAATATCAATGATTACTACAATCGAATCTCTGTCAGGGTAACCATCTATCAGGGCAGGGGTCAGGCATACTTCAATTCTCCTATCTCCGCTCATATCTGTTGCCGGGCTTTAACTGGACTTAAAGCAGCCAATCACTGCTTATAGAAAGGAAGATTTACCACAATGGCTTTCAGATCCTTGTTTCGTATCCTGATAAATATCTCTGTATCTGCTTTCCAGAAACCCTTTGAGAGATATGCCAGGCCGATGCCCGTCTTCAACATGGGAGACATTGTTCCTGAAGTCACCTCCCCTATTATTTTTCCTTCTCCGTCTACGACCTCATAGTGCTGTCTTGGGATACCCCTGTCAATCATAACGAAGCCCTTTAGGCGGCGGTTAACGCCTTCCTCTTTTTGACGGATATAAAGTTCTTTGTCTATAAGATCCTTACTGTCAGTGATCTTTGTAATCCAACCCAGACCGGCTTCGATTGGTGATGTGGTGTCATCGATATCGTTACCATAGAGGCAGAAACCCATTTCGAGCCTGAGCGTATCCCGTGCTCCCAGGCCAATTGGTTTAATTCCGAATTCCTTACCCGTTTCAAAGACCTTCTCCCACAAGATTGAAGCATCCTTGTTGTCAACATAGATTTCACAACCGCCAGCGCCGGTGTAACCCGTGGTCGAGAACAGTACTTTGTCAATACCTGCAAAGCTTATTTCCCTGAATGTGTAATACTCCATATCGGCCACATTCTCCTGTGTAAGCTTCTGCATCACTTTGAGGGCCAGTGGACCCTGAATTGCCAGCTGGGCTGTCTCGTCAGAGGCATTTACCAGGTCCCGGCCTGGAACAATACCGAAAGCATGGGCTTGTGATACACACCAGTTCCAGTCTTTTTCAATGTTGGCAGCATTTACAACGAGCAGATACTTCTCATTAGAGAACCTGTAAACCAGAAGGTCATCGACTATGCCTCCCCTGCCGTTGGGAAAGCATGAATACTGTATCTTGCCATCATACAGCGCCTCAACATCGTTACTGGTAATATGCTGCAGGTAGCTGGTGGCATTTGGGCCGGTAACCCAGAATTCGCCCATATGTGAGACATCAAATACACCAAGCTTCTCCCTTACCGTAATGTGTTCATCATTGATTCCGCTGTATTCTATGGGCATATTGTACCCTGCAAAAGGCAGCATCTTTGCTCCAAGTGCCTCGTGAAATTTCGTAAAAGGAGTATTTTTCATTTCTGATTAAACTTTGATTAATACGGCTCTAATGTATATATTTTGAAATAACAATTCCTTGAGCAAGATCATTAAATACCTAAATAACTGTCTGTCTGTTATTTAGAATTCAAGTATCTTAAACTCCACCCTTCGGTTTGCAGCCCTGCCTTCTGCCGTTGCATTGCTTTCAACAGGCTGACCGGAACCAAATCCCCTGGTTTCAATACGCGATCTGTCTATCCCTTTGCCTATTATATAACCTGCAACCGAGTTGGCCCTGTCGAGGCTGAGCCGGTTATTCAGATCAGCACTTCCGGTGTTGTCTGTATGGCCAGATATCTCTATTCTCATGGCAGGGTTCTCGTTCATGATGTTAGTAAGCTTGTCAAGTTCTTCAAAAGAGGCAGTTGTCAGCACAGCTTTTCCTGTTTCGAAGAATATATTCTTTAACACGACCCTGGTGCCGACAGCTATCTTTTCAAGGTAATAATTTGAATAGAAGGTCTCTCCAATATAGGCTGACGGTATCTCCACCTTTCGCATGTCGGAAAGGTAACCGTTGCTTCTTATCTCAACCATGTAATTCTTCCGGGTTTTGACGTTAACCCTGAACGAACCATCCGCTTCTGACGTAAGAAGAGATGCTACTACCTGATATGTATCCGGATCAATAATGTCGATTCTTGCGACCAGTGGTGTTTCATCCTTCGTATCAAGAACTCTTCCCTCAAGGTTGAAAACACTCTCCTTAACCTCTGGCTGGACCTCTCTGATTACCTCCCTGACAACGACAACAGTATCTGTTATTCTGATCGGCTCGGGAACAACCGGTTCAGGAACCGGTACCGGTACCGGCTCTGGCTCCGGTTCGGGGATGGGTGGCAATATACGGGCTGAATAAATATCGAGGCCACCGAACCCACCTGATCGGTTCGATACAAACCAGAAAAGACTGTCATTCATCATAGATGGCCTGGGATAGATATCATCGTACACTGAATTAAAGGGCATTCCGGCATTCACAGGAATACCCCATCTGCCGTCTGGCTGTCTCTCAGAGAAAAATATATCGAACCCGCCTATTGAGTTATGCCCCCTGGAACTGAACCACAAAGTGTCTCCACCTCTTGAATAGGCAACAGACTCCTCATCCATAGGGGTGTTGAGAATAGCTATGTTCTCTGGCTTTTCCCATCTATTTCCCCTTTTCTTCGATATATATATGTCTTTGCCGCCAGCTGAATCTTTGTTCCTGGCACTTATAAAAGCCATCTCGTCACCACATGGAGAAAATGCAACCGAGGTTTCAGCAAAAAGCGAATTTATCCAGCCATTGAATGGTCTGGGTTTTGACCAGATACCTTTTTTGAGCCGTGTCACCATTATATCTCCATCGCCTCTGAATCCGGCATAGATATACATCAGATTTCCATCCTGCGACATATAGAGCGGTGCCTCACAGTACATGGTCGTTATCTTACCCTCAAGCACTTGTCCTAACCCCCATGAACCATCATGGAACGTTGAAATGAAGATGTTCTCATCAGGCATCTCATCGGTGTAGGAGCCGGCCGTATTCCTTCCGGTTGGCCTTCTTGAAGCATAATAGAGCCTTGTATCATTATTATTTAGAACAGGTGAATAGTCATCAAATGAAGAGTTTATGTTATTGCCTGCATTTAAGACCTCAATCCTGGCAGTATCGGCACCAATAAACATGCCTGAGTTTCCTTCATCGATGTACCGTCTTACCCTGGAAAGTATCTCCGGACTCTTTTTGGTGTTAGTCTCAAGATACTCGGTATATTTTGCCACTGCTTCAATAAACTGTCCGTTGTACTGGTATGCCCTGCCTGTAAGCAACAATATATCTTCTGACACGGAAGGCTTAAGCGAATGTGCCTTAAGAAAATATCCAAGGGAACGTTCCCTTGACGATGTGTATAAATAGCATACGCCAAGCTTGTAGTTCAGTTCAGCATTCTCAGCATTGTATTGATAAGCAACACTGTACTCGGCAATCGCCTCAGGGTACCTTAAGACTCCCGCAGAATAGAGCTTATCTCCCCTGCCTACACTTTTCCATGCAGCCTCAAAGCCTGGCTTGTCGGTTCTGAACTCATTTCTGGCTATCCTTACATTTGCCTGTGGAAACATGGCCTGACTGCAAAGAAAAAGCAATAGAAGGGAAATTGATGTGCGGAGATTCATAATGCATGCTTTTACTTGTTAAAAGTAACAATATTTTTTCTTTCAGATGGCATTTGATGCCTATTGTAATCTCAATGTTATAAACAGACTGTTTATTCTATACTTTTTTCTAATTTTGCTTTCCTCAACAGCTTAATTGAGTTTAACCTTACCAATCCATGGATTACAGATATATTAAAACGGACTATCTGGAGATGGTTTCAGGAGGCAACAGGGAGATAACCGGGGAGTTGATATCTATTTTCAGGCAACAGGTTCAGGAGTTCAATGAGCAGATGGCCACTCTGTTTAAGAACGGCAAATATGAAGAGATGGGCCTTCTCGCTCACAAGGCCAAATCGTCTGTCGCAATAATGGGCATGGAAGAACTGGCCTCTCTTCTCAAGGAGATGGAGACCATGGCCCGCACCGGTGCCAACAGCAACACTTATTCAGACACTTTGATAAGATTCAGTAATGATACAGCAGAGGCTGTAAAGGAACTGGAATCTTACCTCTCTACCCTTTGACATATATGAGTTATGATAAAGACTAAATCAATCGAAAACATTGAAATCGTAACTTTTGAGACCGACACAATAAATGCACTTATTACAGAGCAGATCCTGAATGAGATATCAGAGATCTTCTCACATGGAACACCCAAAATGATTATTGATCTCAAAGGGGTGAAGTATATTGACAGTTCAGGGTTTGGCTGCTTGTTGGGAATAACCAGGAGTGCGAAGAACAACTATTCTCTGGTCAGGTTCTGCAATATCGACCCTGAAATTATGAAGGTCCTGAGGATGCTGCACCTTCATACAGTGCTGAGCATATCTCATGGGATTGAAGAGTGCATCAGTGATTTCTGAAAACCACCCTGTCGTCAACTACATCTGCCATAATACGACTGTTTCTGGCAATCCTGCCTGAGATTATCTCCTTCGATAGCTCATTGATTATCAACTTCTGAATTACCCTTTTCACCGGACGTGCTCCAAATTGCGGATCATACCCTTTTATTGCCAGCCATGATACCAGGGTCTCGGAATATGACATCTGGATACTCTCATTACCCAGTGAACCGACTACCCTGTCAAGTTGCATTCTGGCTATTAATCTTATCTCTTCAGGTTGCAGTGGTCTGAATATCACCACGTCATCAACCCTGTTGAGAAACTCCGGCCTCAGTACTTTTCTCAGCATCCTGTTAAGCTCAATTGCAGTCTCATCATATCTGGTTTCAGGGTCATCGGGATATCTTGCAATCATCTCACCGATTATCTCTGAGCCAAGATTTGATGTCATTATTATTATTGCATTTCGAAAATTAACAACTCTACCTTTATTGTCTGTAAGCCTGCCGTCGTCAAGAATCTGCAGGAGCAGATTAAAGACATCAGGATGTGCCTTCTCAATCTCATCCAGTAAAACCACTGAATAGGGTTTGTGCCTTACCGCCTCGGTAAGTTGTCCTCCCTCATCGTACCCGATATAGCCGGGGGGCGCTCCTATAAGACGCGAGACAGAATGCCTTTCCTGATACTCCGACATGTCTATCCTTGTCATCAGATTCTCGTCGTTGAACAGAAAATCGGCCAACGCCCGGGCAAGTTCTGTCTTTCCCACGCCCGTTGAGCCCAGAAATATAAATGAACCAACAGGTCTCTTTTCATCCTGCAATCCGGCCCGCGATCTTCGTACAGCATCAGATACAGCAGCAACAGCCTCCTCCTGGCCCACCACCCTTTTCCGCAACTCATCCTCGAGCCTCAATAATTTGTCCCTCTCGCTTTCAAGCATTCTGGCTACAGGTATACCGGTCCATTTGGCAACTATCTCGGCAATATCCTCCGATCTTACATCTTCCCTTATCAATGCACCCTTCTCCCGCTTCCGGGCTATTCCGTCCATCAAATTCTTTATCTCGCTCTCCAGAACAGGTATTCTTCCATATCTTATCTCAGCCACTCTCCCATAGTCACCGGTTCGCTCTGATGACTCAGCTTCAGATTTCATCTTCTCCAGCTCATCCTTACGTTGCTGAAGAAGTTCCAGCATCTCCCTTTCCGCCTTCCACGATGTCTTAAGTTCCTCAGCGGCTGACTGTAAGGCCTTTAGCTCAAGTGTAATCTCTTCCACCTTGCCACCATCGCCATCACGCCTTAACGCCTCCCTTTCAATCTCAAGCCTTCGAATATTCCTCTCTGCCTCATCAATCTCTTCAGGTACAGAATTCATCTCGAGTCTGAGTCTTGAGGCTGCCTCATCAATCAGGTCAATCGCCTTATCGGGAAGAAAACGATCTGTAATATAACGGTATGAAAGGTCTACTGCCGAGATAATTGCCTCATCGCGGATTATTACCTTGTGATGTGCCTCATATTTTTCCCTTAACCCTCTGAGTATCGACACCGAATCTGACCTGTCAGGCTCATCAACCATCACAACCTGAAACCTTCTTTCCAGGGCTTTATCCTTTTCAAAATGCTTCTGGTACTCATCAAAGGTTGTTGCCCCGATTGCCCTGAGGTCACCGCGTGCAAGGGCAGGCTTAAGGATATTTGCAGCATCAAGAGCACCCTCTGACTTGCCGGCACCAACCAGGGTATGGATTTCATCAATAAACAACACCACAGTCCCCTCGGAAGCAACCACCTCATTGACAACAGATTTAAGCCGCTCCTCAAACTCTCCCTTGTATTTGGCTCCAGCAATCAATGCACCCATATCAAGAGAGTAAATCACCTTCGACTTGATATCCTCCGGTACATCACCCCTGACGATGCGGTGAGCAAGGCCCTCAACTATTGCTGTTTTGCCAACCCCCGGTTCACCTATAAGAATAGGGTTATTCTTTGACCGTCTGGTAAGTATCTGAAGTATTCTCCTTATCTCATCATCTCTGCCGATAACAGGGTCAAGCTTCCCGCCTTTCGCCCTCTCATTGAGGTTAATTGCATACCTGGCCAGGGAGTTGTAAGTCTCTTCAGCAGTTTGCGAATGTACACCTCCTCCTTTGCGAAGGGCCTTAATCGCCTTCAGGAGACCCTCAGCCGACAATCCGCTGTCCTTCAGCAAGGAAGATGCTGAATCCTTTACTGACATAATCCCCAGCAATAAATGTTCAAGGGCGATGAACTCATCCTTCATTGAAGAGGCCTGTTCACCTGCCTTCCTGAGTGCTTCCGAGGCAGTAGTGGATAAATATGGATTACCTCCTGATACCTTCGGCAGTGAATCAATAATCCTGTCAGCTGCTTTTTCAAGAATCTCCTCGTTTACTTCCAGCTGTCTGAACAGATATGAGGTGAGAGATTCACCTGTCTTCATAACCCCCTTGAGAAGATGAATGCACTCTATGGCCTGATTGCTCCCCGAAGTCGCAATCTCAATTGCCTTCTGTAATGCTTCCTGTGATTTTACAGTATAATTATTGCCGTTATTCATAACCGTAAAGAGTTTTTTTGATCGATCAGCAAAAACATTGCCGCGCCCAACACACTGACAATCAATGCCTTTTTGTCAGATACACATATTACCAATATGCCATAATGTCACTTTGATGGCAAGCCGTAATTGATTATTTTGCGCTTCAAATTACTGTTATATGGGCAAAGTGACATGGAAACCCGGGACGATGATCTACCCTCTTCCAGCAGCCATGGTAAGCTGTGGAGCCGAAGAACCAGATTACAATATAATTACAATATCATGGACAGGCACAATATGTACTGAACCGGCAATGTGCTATATCTCAGTGAGGCCTGAAAGACACTCCTATCGACTTATAAGGGAGGCCGGAGGCTATGTTATCAACCTGACAACACGGGAGCTGGCGAGGGCGACAGACTGGTGCGGTGTGAAATCTGGTTCCCGGCACAACAAATTCAGGGAGACAGGACTAACTCCTATGCCTGCAAAGTATGTAAATGCCCCGATGATAAAGGAATCTCCTGTTAGTATTGAATGTGAGGTCAGGCAGGTAATGGAGCTTGGCTCGCATCATATGTTTATTTCGGAGGTTCTTGCCATCCATGCCGAGGAGTCTTACATAGATTCGTCAACAGGTGCATTCCGTCTCGACCTGTCGGAACTCATTTGTTATTCTCACGGCAAGTATTTCGTTACCGGGGAATTGGTTGGCAAGTTTGGTTTTTCAGTTAAAAAGAAATAGGAATATTTAAACCAAATTACTACTTTCATACCTTGATATTAACCTATCGCACTGGGGTTAGATGAGTGACAAGATATTAAAGGCCCTGATGCAGCTTTTTGCAATTATTGCAAGGCCTCAGAGCAGTGACAAGGACAGAAGGAGCGTTGTTGAAGCTTTTCTCAGGCGCCAGCTGAACCAGGAACTTGTTAAGCAATATCTTGGCTACTTTGATGAGTATTATCTTGAAGCTCAGGAAAAGCAGAAGAAGAGCAGCCTTGACAGGAGGACATCAGCCATCGCGGTAAGGGTACTCAGGATATGCATCCAGATCAACGATCAGCTCACCCAGGATCAGAAGATAATTGTTCTTGTTCAACTTCTTGAATTCTGCAAATCAGATGCAGCTGATGTAAGTGAGCTCGAGCTGGAATTCATACAGTCGGTGTCAGACACCTTCAACGTTCCGGCTGACGAACACAACCTGCTGAAGGAGTTTTTGCTGAATCGCTTCGACAATATCCCTGACTCACCCGAGATACTGGTAATAGATAATCTTGAAGGGATAAGGCCGGTGCAAACCAGACACCTGAGAAACACCTCGGTAAAGGGACAGATATGGGTGCTTTATGTTGCTTCGGCAGGCTTGTATTTTGTAAGGTTCGCACGTACCGGCGAGCTTTATATGAATGGTCAGCTGCTTCAGGAGGACAAAGCGTACCCATTCAACCCGGGAGCGTCGCTAAGGGATCCAAAATCAACCCCTATCTACTACAGTGACATAATCAGGCAGTTTCTAAAGGAAGAACTAAAGGAGTCAAGGGTGGTTTATCAGGCCTCCGATCTCTTCTTCAGGTTCAAGGGAGGCAACATTGGAATCCATGACATGTCATTTGTCGAGGAATCTGGCCGGATGGTGGGAATAATGGGTGCCAGCGGAGCTGGTAAATCCACCCTGCTGAGCATACTTAACGGCACTAACAGCCCAACGTCAGGGAAGGTTACCATAAACGATATCGATATACACGGAGAGAGTGACCAGATTCAGGGACTAATAGGGTATGTCTCCCAGGATGATCTACTGATAGAGGAGCTGACTGTATTTGAAAACCTCTATTTCAATGCAAAGCTTTGCTTCGACAATCTGACTGATGAGGAGATCAGGGAAAAGGTTGGCCGGGTACTGAAAAATCTTGGGCTATACGAGATCAGGGACATGAAGGTGGGAAGTCCCCTGAACAAGAAGATCAGCGGTGGCCAAAGGAAGAGGCTCAATATAAGTCTTGAACTCATAAGGGAACCATCTATACTATTTCTTGATGAACCTACATCAGGACTCTCGTCACGTGACTCCGAGAACATCCTCGACCTGCTTAAGGAACTTGCCCTTAAAGGCAAGCTGCTCTTCGTGGTTATCCACCAGCCTTCATCAGACATCTTTAAGATGTTTGACCGGCTGATAATCCTCGACACAGGTGGGTACCTTATATATAATGGTAACCCTATCTTTTCGATAGAGTACTTCAAACGCATGATGCATCATGCCAACTACAATGAAACAGAGTGTCATGTTTGCGGTAATGTCAATCCTGAACAGATATTCAACATTGTGGAATCGAGAGTTCTCGATGAGTATGGCCAGCTTACAAATACAAGAAGAGTTTCACCCAGAGAGTGGGGCGATAACTACAAGACTCATCTCGAAGGTAGCGAAGAGAAGCCGGAACCCGGTAAAGGGATACCGGAAATAAACTTCAAGACTCCTAACAGGCTCAGGCAGTTTATGGTATTTACGAAGAGAGATATCCTGTCGAAGCTTTCTGATGCACAATATCTCCTCATAACACTTCTCGAGGCACCAGTACTGGCATTCTTTCTGGCATTCCTGATAAAATATTTCGATGAGAGTGCCAGGAATCCGGAGTATACCCTTCTGGAAAACAGCAACCTGCCTGTTTATATCTTCATGTCGGTAATTGTGGCAATCTTTATGGGCCTGACTGTTAGTGCCGAAGAGATTATCAAAGACCGTAAGATTCTCAAGCGGGAAGCGTTTCTGAACCTGAGCTGGAACAGTTACCTATTGTCTAAGGTTGTGGTTCAGTTTATTATCTCTGCTATTCAGGCCCTCACCTTTGTCATAATTGGAAACGGAATCACTGAGATAAGGGGGATGATGTTCGAGTACTGGCTGATACTTTTCACTGCCTGGGCGTCGGCAAATATGATGGGGCTGCTGATTTCAGACTCATTCAAGGCTGTGGTAACTATATATATCCTTATTCCCTTCCTGGTTATACCACAGATCATACTTTCAGGAATAATGGTCAAGTATGAGAAACTCAATCCGAATATTTCATCGCCTACAACAATACCTTTCTATGGGGAGATAATTACAGCAAGATGGGGATATGAAGCACTTGCCGTGAAGCAATTTATGGGTAACAGGTATCAGAAAGAACTGTACAGCCTTGATAAGGAGCTTAGTATTGCCAACTTCATGAGAAATGTATGGACAAACACCCTTAAGGGAAGAGTTGATGATATAGAGACCGCAATATTACGTTCAAGGGTAAGCGAAGCGACCATGTCTGACCTCGAACTTGTGAGGAATGAACTTGATCACTATGGCGAAAAGACAGGAGCATATTTCGATCAGATCGGCTACTTGTACCCGGATAAGCTTACTGCTGAGGTCCTCGCAGCAACCCGGAATCATATTGAGCTGATAAGGCAGTACAATATCAGGCTGTACAACAATGCCAACGAACGAAAGGATGCCCTGATCGAGAGCAGGATGAGGGAAGACAGGGATGGTTACCTTCGATTAAAAAGGCAGCATTTTAACAATTCACTCGAGGAGTTTGTAAGAAACTCAAACGAAAAAGACAGGTTTATAGAATTCAAAGGAAGAATAGTACAAAAAATCGATCCTGTGTTCCTCGACCCCGAGCATCACTTCATAAAAGCTCATTTCTATGCACCACGGAAGCAGGTTTTCGGACACTTCGTTGATACCTACTGGGTAAATCTGGCTGTGTTGTGGGTAATTACAATACTTCTTTACCTGGCTCTGTATTTCAGGCTGCTGAAGAGAGGGCTTGACTCTTTTGAGGTAATCTCTGCGAGATTCAGCAAAAAGAATGAATAAGGCTGCCCCATCAGAGGCAGCCTTACCCTTA
>CAYUOS010000092.1:0-13264 GCA_964446435.1 uncultured Rikenellaceae bacterium
GATGATTCATGTGCCTGGCTTTAAAACTCTGTGCCCTTTCTTCTGGGGTAGTCGATTGAATAATGAAGACCGATGCTCTGATGCCGGCTCCTGGCCATCTTAATTATCAGGTAACCGACATTGATCATATTTCTGAGCTCGCAGAGGCGGGCAGAGATATGGGATTTCTTATAGAGATCTTCAGTTTCGCGGTATATTATCTCCAGCCTGACAAGGGCTCTCTGAAGCCTCAGGTCAGACCTGACAATACCAACGTAGTTACTCATTATTGATTGTACCTCTTTGTAGTTCTGTGTTACCAGTACCATTTCCTCATTGTGGCTGGTACCCTCGTAGTCCCAGTCAGGAATCTTCTCCTCTACCGGTATCGACCTGAATCTTGCTATAGCGTCGGCAGCAGACCTGTGTGCATAAACGACTGCCTCCATCAGAGAGTTGCTTGCCAGTCGGTTCGCTCCATGCAATCCTGTTGACGAACACTCTCCCAAAGCGTAGAGACAATCAATGCTTGACCTTCCGTTGATGTCAACCTTAATGCCGCCACAGAGATAGTGTGCGGCAGGCACTACGGGTATCATCTCACCGGTTATGTCTGTTCCTATACCCAGGCAGTGTTCGTAGATATTGGGAAAGTGCTCTTTCAGCTTAACAGGATCAAGATGAGTCGCATCGAGGTATACATAGTCCTCACCCCGTGTTTTCATCTCATTGTCAATTGCCCTGGCAACAACATCACGCGAGGCCAGGCTGCCTCTATTATCGTACCTGCTCATGAACTCTTCACCCGAGCTGTTCCTCAGAACCGCACCAAAACCCCTCAGTGCCTCGGTTATCAGGAACTGGGGTCTCTTGCCCGGGTCATATAGCGAAGTGGGATGAAACTGCACGAACTCCATGTTCTCTATAAGTCCCTTGGCCCGGTATACCATTGCGATACCGTCTCCCGTGGCAATTTCAGGATTTGTTGTGGTCTGATAGACGCTTCCTGCGCCGCCTGTGGCAATAACGGTTACCGGTGACAGGAACGTAATTACCCTGTTTGAAGTGAGATCGGCCACATAAGCCCCAAAACACTTAATATCCTGACGTGCCCTGGTAATTTTCTTGTCGCCCAGGTGATGCTGGGTTATTATTTCGATCGCAAAGTGGTTCTCTAAAAGAGTGATGTTGGGATTGTTGCGGGCGTTACGCATCAGGGTATTCTGAATCATCGCCCCGGTGTTGTCCTTATGATGCAATATGCGGTATTCCGAATGGGCACCCTCGCGGCCAAGGTCGAAGGTTCCGTCCGGCTTTCTGTCAAACTCCGCCCCTGCTTCAACAAGCTCGGCTATCCTTGCCGGTGCCTCTGAGACAACCATCCGAACCACCTCCTCATCGCAGAAACCGTCACCGGCTATAATGGTGTCTTTTACATGCTTGTCGAAAGTGTCTGGCTCATACATCACTGCAGCAATACCTCCCTGGGCATAGCGTGTATTTGTCTCCTCAAGGTTTGATTTGGTCACAACGGTTACCTTGCCGTGTACCGCGGCCTTAAGGGCAAACGACAATCCCGCTATTCCGCTGCCGATTACAAGGAAATCTGTTCTTAATCTCATTGCTATAAAAAAGACAAATATAGGAATTTGAACCGTTAACCTCTTCGCGATTGAACCTTTGCGATTGTTAAACACCAGTTTTTGTTTACTTTTGCCAACCAAACAGATAGTTCAGTAATATGGCCCGGATTGATGATTTTAAAAAGCTTGTAGCCCATTGCAAGGAGTATGGTTACGTGTTTCAGTCAAGCGAAATTTATGACGGACTGAGTGCCGTTTATGACTACGGGCAATATGGAGTGGAACTGAAGAACAACATAAGAAAGTACTGGTGGGACAGCATGGTTCTGCTGCATGAAAATATTGTCGGACTCGACTCTGCAATATTCATGCATCCCGATGTATGGAAGGCTTCGGGTCATGTCGATGCATTCAACGATCCGCTGATTGACAATAAGGACTCAAAAAAGAGATACCGTGCCGATGTACTGATTGAGGACCACCTGGCAAAGATTGAGGAGAAGATATTGAAGGAGGTTGAGAAGGCGAAGAACCGCTTTGGTGAATCCTTCAATGAGGCGATGTTCAGGCAGACCAACCAGAGGGTGGTCGAGTACCAGGCAAAAATTGACGCATTGAACCAAAGGTTTGCCGAGGCGATGAACTCGGGCAATCTACAGGAAGTCAGGCAGATAATTATCGATAGCGAAATAGTCTGTCCTGTTTCGGGTACCCGCAACTGGACAGAGGTGAGGCAATTCAACCTCATGTTCTCGACCGAGATGGGATCAACTGCCGAAGGTGCCTCGAAGATCTATCTTCGTCCTGAAACGGCACAGGGTATCTTTGTAAATTTCCTCAATGTTCAGAAGACAGGCAGGATGAAGATACCTTTCGGAATTGCACAGACAGGCAAAGCCTTCAGGAATGAAATTGTAGCCCGTCAGTTCATCTTCAGGATGAGGGAGTTTGAGCAGATGGAGATGCAGTTCTTCGTTAGGCCCGGGACAGAAATGGAATGGTACAACCACTGGAAGGAGATCAGGATGAGGTGGCACCTGGCATTGGGTTTCGGGAATGAGAATTACCGGTTCCACGACCATGACAAGCTCGCCCATTATGCAAACGCCGCCAGTGATATAGAGTTCAGGTTCCCGTTCGGTTTCAAGGAGGTTGAGGGAATTCATTCAAGAACCGACTTTGACCTCAGGCAGCACCAGGAGCTGAGCGGCAAGAAGATGCAGTATTTCGACAGTGAAACGGGTGAGTCATATGTTCCATACGTTGTTGAGACATCAATAGGCCTCGACAGGATGTTCCTGCAGGTAATCACTGCTGCCTATGATGAGGAAGAGATAGTCAAAGAAGATGGCACGAAAGACATCAGGGTGGTGATGAGGCTTCCGGCGGTGCTGGCGCCTGTGAAACTGGCCGTTTTGCCCCTCGTGAAGAAGGACGGCCTGCCGGAAATAGCAGAGAAGGTTGTAGCCGACCTGAAATTCAGCTTCAACTGCCAGTATGACGACAAGGATTCGATCGGGCGCCGTTACCGCAGGCAGGATGCAATAGGAACACCCTATTGCATCACCATTGACCAGCAAACCAAGGAGGATGAAACCGTAACAATAAGGTATCGCGACACAATGCTTCAGGAGAGGGTTAAGATTTCGGCCCTTAACGGCATTATTGCAGAGAAGGTCAGCATACCTGCTTTGCTAAGGAGACTTCAGGAATAAACAGGGACGACATCGCCCCCCATAAGATGTGAAGAGGGTCCTGATAATAACATATTACTGGCCGCCCGGCGGAGGTGCTGGGGTGCAGAGATGGCTTAAAATGGCCCGCTACCTGCCTGAGTATGGCGTCCAGCCGGTTATACTGACCGTTGACCCCCGCCATGCCACCTACCCGGCAACTGACAGCACCCTTGAAAAAGATGTTCCGGCAGAACTTGAAGTAGTCAGAACCAGGGCTACAGATTACTTCAGGATACTTAGCAGGGATAAATCAGCCCTTTCATCGGCCGGTTTTGCCAAAGAAGGGAAAAAGTCGTTCGTTGAGAAAGCGGCCCGGTTCATAAGAGGCAACCTCTTCATACCCGACCCGAGAAGAGGATGGAATCGTTATGCTGTCAGGAAAGCTGAAGAGATCATAGTCCGATCGGGTATCGATACGGTGATAACGACTAGCCCACCGCACTCCACACAACTTATTGGACTCAAGCTAAAAAGGAGATTCCCCGCAGTAAGATGGATTGCTGACCTTCGTGATCCGTGGACCGACATCTATTATTACAATGAATTCTACCCCTCGCCACTGGCAAGGATGATAGACATGCGGCTTGAACGAAGGGTGATTTCAGTTGCTGATAGAATCATAACTGTGGGCCAATCGCTATCTGAGCTGTTTGCCGCGAAGCATCCCTCAGCCGGAAATAAGATATCTGTAATAATGAACGGATTTGATCCTGCAGATTTCAAGGGACTGGCCCCGCATAAACCGCAGCTTTTCACTATTTCCTACACCGGCACAGTGTCAGACGCCTACAACCTTACGAGTCTGATTGCAGCGCTGAGTGACCTTGAAAAGACCGGAAGAGAATACCGGCTGAGGTTTACCGGTTTTGTTTCAGGCCGTCAGATGGAATTACTTAAAACCGGGCTCAATTCTGACAAGGTTGAGTTTCGCGACTACTGCAGCCATAAAGAGGCAATTGAGGAGATGTTGAATGCCTCGGTTTTGTTGCTGCTCATACCCGACCATAAAAGCAGCAGGGCTATTCTTACGGGTAAGCTGTTTGAATACATTGCTACCGGCAAGCCGATTATCTGCATCGGCCCGGCTGACGGAGACGCCGCAAAAGTGACATCAGCACTTGGCAACAGTCTGGTGGCAGATTACGGCAAACATGAGGTAATAGCCAAATTCGTGACAGATGCGATTGAAGGCCGAAAAGATGACAGGGTATTTCTCGATGAAGAGTACTCAAGAAAAGCAGGCGCCGAAGCCCTGGCAGGGATAATAAGTGAGTTGGATCAACTTAAGAAGACATAATAACTTCCGAAATAAGCGGGTTGCTGGGCCCTTTCTACCGCTTCCTGATTACTCTGACAGCACTATCAATCATCTCCTTAATATCGCGTGAAAGGTTAAGGAGATATACAGCCGCAATAAACAGAATGGCAATGAATGAGCTGCGAACGGCAATATCTGTTACCAGTCCTAGTCTGGGAATCAGCATTGACAACAGTAAAACAGCCATCCCGATTCCGATAATCGCAAGGTTACTCCACCTGAATGGCCATATGCCGATCTTTACCCTGATAATATAAACCCTGATTGCAGAGATTATTGTAAGAGAAATGAATGAGGCCAGTGCGGCTCCCACAATTCCCATTGCCGGTATCAGGATATAATTGGTTGAAAGCACCAGCAGAATCATAAACAACATAAGCCAGGTCTGAAGCCTGTAATGCTTTGAAGTGCCCAGCACATAGATGCTTGCTCCTGTTGCTACAAAGATGAAGTTGCCCAGGCTTATAAAGATTATGATCCAGTCACCTCCGGCATATGAGTCAGGCAGTATACGGTAAATATTATGAAGATTGGCAATTATGCCTATGACAAGCAATACTCCTATGGCTATCTGGTTAATGCAGCTTCTGGCATAGATGTCTGCAACTGTTTTGATATCCTCCCGCTTCCATGCATCAGCCATTATGGGTGCTGCAATCTTGCCCAGCGATTTTCCGGGTATAAGAATAATAGTGGCAAAATAGAACGAGATAGCATATATCCCGGCCTGATCGAGGCCGAGATGGTAGTTTATCATATACTTATCAATGTTCGAAACCATTATGCCACTTATGCCTGTTATAAGTCCGTAAACACTTAGGCTGACAAGCTGCTTCACCATGCTCCTGTCAATCCAGAGCTTGAAGTTTCCGATTTTCAGCTCGTCGTTTCTTGCCATCCACACCATCAGGATAATGATCTGGGGAAGGCCCTGGCTAAGAACAAAAAGCAGTATAAAACCATCAAAGTCAATGATACGGAAGAAATATAATCCGATAAGGCTCAGGTTCAGTATCCTGTAAAGAAGGTCTCTGAGGAAGGTTCCGAGAACAGCATTGTAGAGTATTCTTACATAATTGTCAAAGAAGTTGAACCAGACTGTAAGCATCAACAGGAAGGGAAGATAGCCGGAGTAGTCTTCCAATAATGAGGTTCTTTCAGCATTTGAGTAGACTACATTATCGATATTCAGCACCAACAAAGCCGTGACAATAAGGGTTCCGGTCAGCGTGATAAGCAATCCCAGACCCAGAAACCCCCGGTTCCCGGTTAACTTATCGCGGAACCATGGAAATATTCTGTTTGACATTTCTATGAACCCAAGATTGCCGAGCTGCGAAAGTATCGTTACGATCGAGAGCATGACCTGGGTGAGGCCGATCTGCTCTGCTGAGAAGATGCGCGGATAGAGGATTCCCATATTCAGGAACCCGATAATTACCCCGATGTATGAGTATACGGTGCCTTTTAAGGTCTGCTTTTGTATTATACCCATGGGGTTATCGTCAAAAAAGAATAAATTTGTCGCTTACAAATATATCAAAAAAGCTCGATACCATGCAGATAACAGGCTTCAGGTCGAAATACCTCCCGCATGTTGTGAACGTTACAGTCTTCCTTCTTATGACCGTCGTTTACTTCTATCCGGTTCTGGAGGGGAAAAAACTGAAAACCAATGATAACACTGTTTACATCGCCTCAGCCCGTGAGATAAGCGACCACAGGGACAAATACGGAGAGGAGCCGCTGTGGACAAACTCAATGTTCGGCGGAATGCCGGCCTACCTGATATCGACACTCTACCCAGGCAACCTGATTGATAAGATCGACAGGGCCCTGAAACTCTTCGGTGTCCCCGTTGCAGCCATTTTCCTCACCATGGTCGGTTTCTATGTGCTGCTCCTTTTCTACGGGTTGAACCCATGGATTGCCGGTGCCGGTGCGATTGCATATTCGCTGTCGTCATACCTGTTTATTATCCTTGGGGCAGGCCACAATACAAAAGCCTTTGCAATTGCCTATATGGCCCCGTTGATAGGCAGCATAGTATACGCCTACCGCCGGAATGCAATTGCAGGAGCCATATTTCTGGCGTGGTTTATGTCTCTTGAACTGATTGCCAACCACATACAGATTACTTACTATGCCCTGCTTGCCGTCGCCCTTTTCGGTGTCACTGAGCTGATTTTCAGTTTCAGGGAGAAACGGGTAGTTGCCTTCCTCAAAACGACCGGCATTCTGATCATACCTGTCTTAATAGCCATAAGTGTCAATTTTGGCAATATGCTCACCACGTATGAGTACAGCAAATACTCGATGCGCGGGAAGTCGGAACTGGAGATGCCGGAGGGCAAACGAACCGACGGACTTGATATCAACTACGCCACGCAGTGGAGCTACGGAATTGACGAGACGATGACACTGCTGATACCGGGTTTCAAGGGAGGCGCCAGCAAACCATTCCCGAACGGCTCCAAAACATACATGGCTCTGAGGCAAAACAACTCGCTCGAATATATCAGCGGTCTGCCCAAGTACTGGGGAACCCAGCCCGGGACAGACGGACCGGTCTATGTTGGTGCAATAGTATTCTTCCTTTTCGTGATGGGATTGTTCATTCTTAAAGGACCCGACAAGTGGTGGCTTCTGGCCGCTACAATACTCTCAATCCTTCTTGCCTGGGGGAAGAACCTCCTCTGGTTCACAGAATTCTTCATGAATGTGGTGCCTGGTTACAACAGGTTCAGAGCCGTGAGCATGACTCTTGTAATAGCCGAATTCTGCATACCACTGCTTGGTTTTCTGGCTCTCGATTCAATCATTAAGGGCAAAGTATCAACGGCTGAAATCTTAAAAGGACTGAAGGGGGCGACCATGGTCACCGGCGGATTGCTTCTGGTGTTTATCCTGTTCCCGGGTCTCGCAGGGTCATTCCTGTCTCCATTCGAACAGGACGGACAACTACCGTCGTGGCTTAGCTCTGCAATGATAGCCGACAGGAAGGAGCTTTTGCGCAACGATGCTTTCAGGTCGCTGGTATTTGCCATTCTGTCTGCCTCACTTATATACTTCTTCATCAAGGATAAGCTTAAGCTCAAGATGATGATACCTGCCATGATTCTGTTGATTGTAGCCGACATGTGGCCGGTCAGTAAAAGGTATATGAGTAATGACAAGTTCGTACCTGCAACGCAGTTCAACAGAAGCTTCTCACCAACCCGGGCTGACCAGGCAATTCTTTCTGACCCCGGCACAAGCAGGGTGCTTAATCTGACAGTAAGTACATTCAATGATGCTTCAACTTCGTATTACCATCAATCAATAGGTGGCTATCACGGTGCTAAAATGCGGCGGTACCAGGAACTAATCGATTCAGTCATGGTTGAAGAGCTGATGAGTTTCACCAGGGCACTGAGGACAGCCCAGAGCGAAGCAGATATTGAGCCTGCAATGGCTTTACTGACATCGCTGAATATGCTGAATACCAAATATATAATATACAGCCCCGAGTCCAGTCCCATGACCAACCCATATGCTTTGGGAAATGCATGGTTTGCAGAAAGAATTACCTGGGTTGAGAGTTCCAATGAGGAGTTGAGGAGACTCCCAGCAATAGGGAGGTATGAGGCATTAGTAAAGGAGCAGTTCAGAGAGCACATAACAACCAATGAGATTGCTGAGCCGGGTGATAATGACAATATTATACTCACCTCCTACAAGGCCAATGAATTGATATACAAGTCATCTGCGTCGACCGACCGTGTGGCATTGTTTTCTGAGATCTACTACCCTGCTGGCTGGCAGGCATATATTGACGGTAATCCGGTTGATCATTTCAGGGCTAACTATGTTCTGAGAGGACTGCAGATTCCGGCAGGAGAACATGAGATAAGATTCCATTTCAGGCCTGACTCATATATCAGGGGCAACAGGGTGTCACTTGCAGGCTCATTGCTTCTTCTGCTTATTTCGGCAGGATACGCCGCAATGATGTTCAGCAAAAGGAAAACAGACGATTAATGATTACCCGTACGACATGTCTTGTCTGCGGAGGAGCTGAATTCATTGCTGCCTGCAGATGTATTGACCATCTTGTAAGCCATGATGAGTTCACAGTAATGAAGTGCAAGTCATGTGGGTTCATGTTTACCCAGAATATACCCCGACCGGAAGATATTGGAAGGTATTATGAGTCGTCTGAATACATCTCACATACAGGAGGCCAAAGATCAATTACCGACAGGCTTTACTCCGTTGCCAGAAAGGTGATGCTCGGCAGAAAAGCCTCAACAATAAGGAAGTTTAGCCGCAAAGAAAGAGGCAGCATACTCGATATCGGGGCCGGAACCGGCCACTTTGTCTGCAGGATGAGGGATTCAGGCTGGGAAGCCGTTGGGGTTGAGGTAAACATAACTGCAAGGAAACAGGCGTTGAGAATCAACAACGTTACACTCTTCAGATCGCTGAAGGAGGCTGCATTTCCTGCCGAAACCTTCGATGCCGTAACGTTGTGGCATGTGCTTGAACACATTCATAACCCTGACGAGTATCTTTCATCGATAGCCGATGCTGTTAAACCCGATGGTATTCTGGTTATTGCGCTCCCAAATCCGCTTTCGGCAGATGCGGTCCATTATGCTGAAGACTGGGCTGCTTTTGATGTACCTCGCCACCTGTGGCATTTCGACAGTAACAGCATTGATGCACTGGCTCTGAGGGCAGGGTTTGTTCCTGTTGCCGTCAAGCCAATGCCTGTTGATGGCTTCTATATCTCAATTCTGAGTGAAAAGAACAGGAAGAGCACCCTTCCTCTGGTAAGAGGGCTGTTTAAAGGATTTCTGTTCCTGTTGGCAACAATATTCAGGAAACAGAGAGCGAGCTCGCTGATGTATATCTATAAATTGAATAGCTGAATACTGATCGAGGTAAACGGCCGTCAGTACCTGTCAAGCCAGCGGAATTTGCGTCGCGGATCACCATACTTCAGGGCCAGGGTAATCTCATGGGTACCATAAGTCATATTCTGTATCTCCTGTGTGGTGAAGTCAAATGAATATCCGAAGAAGAAATTGTCGTACTGGAATCCGAGATTCGCTATAACCGCTGCACCGGTACGGTATGTGACCCCGGCCCAGAACTCCTTCCTGAAGATGTATGTAAGTCCAAAGTCAGCCTGAGGCTTTAGCTGCTCTGACATTCTGAAGAGTACCGATGGCTGCATCTCTGAGTAAAGGCCTGCTTCGAATGTATAGTTTGCAAAGGCGTTATAATGTCTCTGCATGGTGAAGTTCCCGTATGCCTCGCTACCGAACTTGCCAAATGACTGAAATAGTTGTTCAATTGCTATCCCGGCTGAATATGAAGGGTTCATGATATGTATTCCGAAATTGGCATCAGGCACAAAGAGGCCCCGGCGCAAATCGTTGTTCATCCAGGGTTCATTCGGGTCTTCAAACCTTATTTCTCTTTCATTAATTTTAAAATGATACCCTGTAAATGCAAGGCCGAATGACAGTTGGGTTGTCTGGTCAACCCATATATGGTATGAATATGAGGTCTGGAATCCTGTTCTCTGTATCAGGCCGTTTCTGTCACTGAAGATGTATCCTCCCAGTCCTACCCTGCCGTCTGAACCCGGACGGTAAACATTTCTTCGTCCTGATGTTTTAATTGAAAACCTCTGTTTAAGCAGTCTCGTCTGTGCACTCAGCGAAAATGTGCGCGGTGCTCCGCTGTAGCCCACCCATTGTTCCCTGGCAGTCAGGTTTATGCTTGTATATCCGTCGCTGCCTGCCACAGAGGGATTTAAAAGAAACTTGTTATAAAGATACTGGCTGTATATTGGCAATTGTTGTCCGTGTGCCTCCCTGACCTGCATGACTGTCAGTATAAGCACCACGAGAAGGATCATCCTTGCCGGCTTTCTGGCAATATGTCTATCTGACAATTGTAACATTACCCAATACAGGTTTTCTTCCGTTGTTAAGATTAATAATATAATGGTATGAATCTATCGGCAATGCCTTTCCATTGCTTCTTCCATCCCACGGAACCGGGTAGCCTCTCTCCGATCTCCATATTGTTTCACCCCATCGGTTGAAAATTGTTACCTCCATATTGGGGTAAAGATAAACCATTCCGATATTCCAGAAATCATTTATAAGGTCACCATTTGGTGAGAACGCATTAGGAATATCAAGGCAGAGCTCCTTCTCGGGCTCAAGCTTGACCGAGTCAACAGCTACACAGCCGTTAAGGTCAGTTACGGTAAGGATGTACAGACCCGGAAGGACCCCAATACGATTTCCCTCCGCCGAGTTATCGTTCCACCGATATGTATATAGCGGTGCTCCTCCCGTTACCTCAATGAGTATGTCACCATCGGGCTTTTCGAGGCATAGCGGCTGGGTTACAGTGAAGGTTATCTGAATCGAATCAGGCTGTGACAGGGTGAATGTTGAATCGATGGCGCAGTTGTTGCCGTCGATCAGGATTACCGTATAGGTACCTGCCGGAAGACCAGACCTCGAGTCACCTGTAGCACCGTCGCTCCAGAGCCACTGTGTTGTACCCACAGCGTTCACTGCCGTCAGGGAGATAACTCCCGTTGAAGCTCCGTAGCAATTGATATTATGCATTCCTGTCGTGCTCTGTGACAGACTTGCTATCATGTCTATTTTGCCGGGCTCGGTTACCTCCACGATCTGGGTGTCTGTACACAGATTCTTATCTATTACTGTAATGGTATATTCCCCTGCCCTGAGGTTTGTAATTCTGGCTGAGGTTGAAGAGAATCCGTCAGGTCCGCTCCACTGGTAAAAGTAGGGAGCCTCTCCGGTTACCGGTATTACTTCCAGCCAGCCATTCGACATTCCTAGGCAACTGACATTGAAGCCTCCGAAGTCAGATGCTGCGATGTCAAGAGTCAGATTTGGAGGATTGCTGACAAATACTGTGTCGAAAGCCTGGCATCCATAAGTATCTGTAACAATCACCGAATAATAATTCTGAACCAGACCGCCAATGTCCTTTGTGGTAGCCCCGTTCGACCAGAGATAGAGGTAATTGCCGCTTCCGCCGGCGACTGTCATCTCTACCGAACCGTTATCGAAACCAACCGACGCGCATGTAATATGGGTGGGTGCCAATGTAATCTGAATCGGAAAAGGTTGGGTTAGCGTTGTGTCGATTACTGCCACACAACCGTTGAGATCGGTTACCCTGATATTGTACGAACCGGCTGTCAGTGCGGGCTGATCGCTTGCCCCTGGTACAATTCCCGAGCCATTGGCAGTACTCCACTGGTATGAATAGTTTCCTACGCTTCCGCCGCTTACAGCCAGGTTAATGGTTCCGGTTCCCCCATTACAATTTATATTATAGGCATTGTCGAAGGTCATTGACAACGCCGGAACGATCACCAGGGTATCGGGTTCGGTGAGGGTGAAGGAATAAGTTCTGTCGCAGCCGTTGGCATCAACAACCATCAGATCGTAGACCCCGGCGATCAGTCCTGACTGGTCTTTCAGCCCGGGTACAATGTTGGCTCCGGCAGGATAGCTTACCCAATTGTATATGTAGGGCCCGGTTCCCCCGCCGAACTCAAGCGCAAGGGACCCATTGGAAGCGCCGTTGCAGGATATGTTGAAGGCATTGTCGTTGCTCCATGAATAGGTTGTATTTGTAAGCTCAATGCCATCGGGTTCGATGAGGGTGATGCTTGATGTCGCCGTACAGCCTTTGCTGTCGATTACCCTGAAGTAATATGTGCCGGCGCCAATATTCTCGATTCTGTCGCCGGTTGTCACTGTGCCGG
This sequence comes from uncultured Rikenellaceae bacterium, assembly GCA_964446435.1. Classification (GTDB taxonomy): domain Bacteria; phylum Bacteroidota; class Bacteroidia; order Bacteroidales; family VadinHA17; genus SLNP01. Next base: position 12,433 of record CAYUOS010000092.1, read on the forward strand.
GGAGGAAACCCGGAGTGTTAGACCATTCATAAACACGGCTGCCGGAGTTTCCGCCGGTGACGGTAGCCCAGGCTGAGCCATTGACATGACCACGGCATGTTACGTTGTATCCTCCCTGGTATTCATGTGCCTCAAGCACTATCTGCAATGGCGGAGGAGACTTAATCTCTGCGTTATAAGCTGTCTTGCAGCCGTTTACATCCTCAAGACGTATAGTATACACTCCTGCATTCAATCCCCCGAATATTCGGAAGGTTGCCGGGTTCAATGCGTTGTAATTTCCGTTGATTACGCCCGAAGTAATTGTGTCTCCCGTCTGATTGGTAAACCAGTAACTGAACGGGAAGCTCGATCCGCCGGTAAGGTAGAAGAGGATATTTCCGTCTGAATCTGTACTGCATGTGGTATGGAAGATGCTTCCTGACTTCTGGAGTGGCACGAAGATTACATTCTCCCTGGGCCTCAGGAGGAGGTATGTAATCTGGTTGTTACAACCAAGGAAGTCGGTTACCGTTATTCTGTGAATACCCTCCTGCAGATTTGACAGTCCATACTCATTCGTGCCAACAATGGTTGCATATATCGGCGGATTCTGTGACGGGAATGGCCTGTTCCACACAAGGTTATAAGGCTCGGCCCCTTTTGAGAGCAGGGCCATCAGTGCTCCGTCGTTTCCTCCGGTACATAGAACAGGATTCGTAAGTATTATTTCCTGCAAAGGCCGTGCATGTACCTTAACCTCTGACGGGACAATTATACCATTTGCACAACCGAGGTCGGTTGCCCTTGGGGTGATATAGAAGTAGACTGATTGTATTGTATCAGAACTGTT
>CAYUOS010000093.1:0-13233 GCA_964446435.1 uncultured Rikenellaceae bacterium
GGTACAGCAGAAAACTCTATCGTAACAGGCTTTATATTGATGACTACTTCCTTGCCATAAATAATTCAGACGTCTCATCAGCCTTTGCCGAGGCTTCAAAATACTCCAGGTCCGATATACCCCTTGCAAGTTACTGGGTAAACGGAGTATGGGCTCCGGTTAAGCTGAAGTCGAAACAGGCTGATGAATATGATCTGTGGACCGTTTTGAATGCACCCGCACCCGGCAGGAGCGGCACTGATATAAAAATGAAGGATTTCATGACAATTAATCGCGAAATTACCGACAACCGTGTAAGTCGCGAGAATCAGCAGTATGTAATCTATGTGTCATTTGACTTTATAGGCAGTACCGAACTGGGGAGGATGGTGCTCGACCGCAACATCGAGGAGACCGCGGCAATGCTTCCCCTGGGATATTCAATAGGCCGGTCGGGTTACACACGGTACTGGGCCGAGGAGAAGAGTAACTACTACCTCGTCTTCCTCGTGATTGTAATAATATATTTCATTTGCGCCATCCTTCTGGAATCGCTTCTGCAGCCACTGGCAGTGATAAGCCTCATACCACTAAGCTTCATCGGTGCTTTCCTTACAGTAAGCATATTCAAGGTAAGACCCGATGAGGGAGCCTTTGCATCACTGATACTACTTTGCGGACTTGTGGTCAATTCTGCTTTGTATATTATAAATGATTTCAACAACCTTAGCAGGAAAAGACCGGGAAGCGATATTAAAAGGCTGTTTCTTAAGGCCTTTAATATGAAGATCATACCTATCTTTCTAACTATCATAAGCACTATAGTTGGTCTGACTCCCTTTCTGCTGGCCGGGAAAAACGAAAGATTCTGGTTTCCGCTGGCAGCCTGCACGATAGGTGGATTGATATTCAGCCTGATAGGATTGATAGGGTACCTGCCCCTGTTTATGAGGATGAAGGAAAGGGCGCGGGGCACGGGGCAAAGGGCTCAGGGAGAAGAGAATGGGGAATTGAAAGGTGAACAATGAATGCAATGATGGATAAATAAAATACTATGACATATTTATCAATTAAGATTACAATACCGGATACCGGATACCGGACACCGGGTACCTGAAACCTGACAACTATGGTAAAATTCTTAATACACAGGCCCATTGCAGTAATCATGACCTTCCTGGCCATTATGATGCTGGGGTTGGTGGCGTCGCGGAGGCTACCGGTTTCGCTGATGCCTGACATTGATATTCCTGAAATCACGGTAACGGTTAACAGGCCTGATGTTTCTGCCCGTGAGATCGAGAATTCGATAGTTGCCGTCTTGCGTCGCAACCTGATTCAGGTGCCAGGGCTTCAGGACCTGCGCACAGAAGCCAGGAATGGCAGCGCGGTGATCAGGCTCTCATTCGAATATGGAACCAGCATCAACATGGCCTTCATGGAGGTAAATGAAAAGATCGATGGTGCCATGAACTCTCTTCCACGCGATATTCAGCGGCCCAGGGTAATCAAGGCAAGCGCTACTGACCTTCCGGTCTTTATGCTTAACCTATCCCTCAAGGAGGGGAGCGACAATCCTGAAAGATTCCTGGAGCTTAGCGAGTTCGCCGAAACAGTTATCAAAAGAAGAATTGAGCAGTTGCCCGAGGTGGCAATGGCTGACCTGACAGGACAGGTAAAGCGGGAGATATTTGTGGTCCCCGAAGAGGAGAAGATGCGAAGCCTCGGGATCACCGAAACCGATATAAGAATTGCCATTGAACGGAATAACATTACCATTGGCAGTATCCTGGTAAAAGACGGTAAGTATCTCTATAATCTCGAATTCAGCTCTTACCTGCGGAACCTTGACGATGTGAGAAACATAATCATAAAGGCAGGGAACAGAATGGTGCGGCTTCATGAAATTGCACGAACCGGTATCAGACAGGAGCGTCCGACCGGAATGTACTACAACGGTACAGAAAGGGCAATTACGCTGGCAATAATAAAGCAGAGTACCTCAAAGATGGCCGACCTTGAGAGGCAGATCGAGACACTTCTGGGTCTTCTCAGGAATGATTATCCGCAGATAGATTTTGAGATTTCGCAGGACCAGACCACCATTCTTGATTTCTCTCTCTCAAACCTGAGGCAGAACCTTATTGCTGGTGGAACCCTGGCTTTCCTGTTGATGTTTCTTTTCCTGAGGGATGCAAAATCGCCTCTTCTGGTTGGTTTAAGCATACCTGCATCACTGATAATAAGCCTTCTTTTCTTTCACCTCACAGGACTGTCAATCAATATCATATCGTTGTCGGGGCTAATCCTGGGCGTCGGAATGATGATAGACAACTCAATTATCGTAACAGACAACATCACTCAGTATATTGACAGGGGAGAATCATTGTCTCAGTCATGCATAAAGGGCACCAACGAGGTCATCAGGCCTCTTATATCTTCAGTTCTGACCACCTGCGCAGTGTTTCTGCCGCTTATCTTTCTTAGTGGCATTGCCGGGGCTCTTTTTTATGACCAGGCGATAGCCATAACAATTGGATTATTCGTTTCCCTGGCTGTTTCAATAACCCTGCTTCCCACGGCATACAGGCTTCTCTATCTTAGCGGTCGTGAAGGCGCTGTTACCAGGTTCATTCGTAAAATAAGCTTCAGGCATATCGAGGAGAGCTACGAAAAGGGCATGAGGTTCTTTTTCAGGTATAAGACTGGTATGTTCGTGATGTTCATTCTCATTCTTGCTTCGGTTGCAGTACTCTTCATGTCGGTTGAGAAGGAAAAATTCCCGAGGGTAAGGCACGATGAAATAGTTTTAACAATAGACTGGAATGAGAATATAGATATTGAAGAGAGTCGTAACCGCATATACGGGTTACTGGAGTCGAGAATGGACGAGATACTGCAGATAAACGCCTTTATCGGGGAGCAGCAGTTCCTGTTCAACAGGGGCTACGAACAGAGTTATACTGAAGCGAGGGTATATGTCAAAACCACAGGTTTCGAGATAACTGAAAGTTTTGAGCGCAGACTTCTGTCAGACCTTCTTGCCACATATCCGGCAGCAGTAGCAACCATCTCAGTCCAGGAGAATATATTCGAAAAGCTCTTTTCTGCTTCAGAGGCTCCCCTGGTCGCTGAAATAAGTCTTATGAGGGAAAAGAAGGTGCCTGAGGTGGAAGAGATGACAGAGATAATAAGAGCCCTTCACGAGAACTTTCCCTATGCAGATATCTCCTACCCTGCCCTCGAAGACAAGATTGAGGTAAAACTCGACCATGAGAAGCTGCTGCTTTATGATGTCTCCACTGCAACAGTATACAACAGGCTCAGAACCGCTTTCAATGAGAATATGATTGGAGAACTGAGGGCCTCCAATGAGATATTGCCGATCAAGCTGGGCGAGGATGAAAAAATGATAAATGAGATAGTTGCCTTTGCAATGGCAAGGAACAACAGGGGGGTTGAGATACCATTAAGCGAACTGGTTAAGATTGAGCGTGTTCACAGCTACAAGACCATCAGAGGGGGCATGTACTCAGAGTATGTTCCTGTTGCCATGCATGTATCAACCCGTACACCCGGAAGGCTTACAAGTGAAATCAGGCGCCTGTTCTCCGATGATCAGAATCTCAACATCCAGTTTTCAGGGGCACTTATATCCGGACAACAAACCTTCAGGGAGCTTTCATTTGTGCTTATCATTGCCCTGTTGCTTCTGTTCTTCATCCTTGCAGCACAGTTCGAGTCGCTGGTCTTGCCCTTCATCGTGCTGGTAGAGATACCTATTGACATTGCAGGAGCTTTGCTGATGCTGATACTCTTCGGGGCGACTATAAACCTGATGTCAATGATAGGTATAATTGTGATGTCAGGTATAATTATTAACGACTCGATTCTCAAGATTGACACCATCAACAGGCTTCGAATGAGTGGAACACCACTGATGGAGGCAATATACACCGGGGGCAGCAGGCGCCTCAAGCCAATAATAATGACCAGTTTAACCACAATACTGGCTACGATGTTCTTCCTGTTCGGAAACGACCTCGGCTCTGAGCTTCAGAAGCCGCTGGCTCTGACAGTAATCGGAGGCATGTCATTGGGTACCTTCGTCAGCCTCTATTTTATACCCCTTGCATTCTGGGCGATATACAGGGAAGGGCGTAGAAGGGCGTAATGTTACCGATCTGAGCGGATAGATAAAGGAGGTGTCAGGTGTCAGGTGTCAGGTGTCAGGTATCGGGTATCAGGTAGTGTGGGGTGTGAGGATGGATATCAGGGTTTTTGTGAGGTTTTTACGGTTACAGCGATGTTGAATGAGATATCAATGTCATCGTTTACCTTTATGAGCCCGAACATCGGTGACGGCGGAACTACACCAAAGTCCGACATCTTAAGGGTTCTGGTTCCTGAGAACCTGAATCTGTCATTTCCCTCTGCCCTCCACTCAACAGGAATCTCGACTATTTTCTTCCTTCCGTTCAGACTGATCGCAACACGGGTCCTTGTTGAGCCTGATCCATTACTTTCATTGTAGCCGGAAGCGCCAGCCTCAAGAAGTTCAATTGATATTTCAGGGTATTTATCGACACCAAGGGCATTGTGCATATCCCTGTTCAGGCGTGGATTCCGGCAATCGAATGATTTCACCCTTATTTTAAGCCTGGCATTTGAGAAGGTCATGCTTCCGCCAGAATCATCAACAGAGACCTCCATGTTGCCCTTGGTAATCTCACTGGCGGAGATACACTCGAAACAATTTACGGAACTTGTTCCTGAAAGGCGCAGCCAACTTTCATCGTCAACTGTAAAGCTCAGATTTCTTGCCGGCCCTGAAGAAAACAGAAGCGGGAGAATAAGTACTTTAAGTATGCCCTGGATCATGACTCTGATGTTTAGTAAGGTTTATATTTGTTTCGCTGGTGCCTGCATGTTAGCAGGCACCGCGAAACACATATCATTAAAATCCTACAGCGGCTTCAAGCATGAAACCATTGAATTTTGCGCCATTCCTGTAGTCAGTAGAGCTGAAACCATTGAAGTTCTGGTTTACATACTCCAGTTTCAGAAGAAGGTTCTTCGTTGTGTACCAACCGGCAGAAACCTGTATACGGTCAATTGAAATGTCTTCGGTATAGCCTGTCAGGCGTCCGGTTACCTTATTATAACGTCCTGCGATGAAAGCCTGTTCGCGTGGCAGGAACCTGTAAACCATCTCTCCTGCTATCTGGCTGAATGAGCGGCTCTCGGTAACCAGTGGGCTCTCAGTTCCTCTGGTAGTTTCGAAGGTTCCAAAAAGTTCCAAACCCCTGAACTTAACAAAAGGATTGATTGACAGTGAGGTAACCTTATGTGTGAAACCCGGGGCTATCTGTCCCGATGTAAACCTGTTTGCAGGAGTGGAAAGGGTAAATGCCCCACCTGATACTGTCCTTTCAGGCTCAACAACCATGTAATATCTCGATCCGGTACGGTCTCCTGCATAAAGAGTATTGCGTGAGGTTCCCGGGTTGGTGTAGAAGCTTGCGGTCAGCCGCACTCTCAGATCATCGCTTACCTGTGAGTCATAGCCTGCCTTGGCAAGCAGGGAGGGATTCTTTTTAATTACGTCACCGTTGGCGTCATAGGCTGTTTTGACATCTCCGTTGATTATGCCACCCGTCATTCCACCCATAAGGAAGACATTATCGACTGGAAATACATAGAGCTCTCCACCGATCTCAGTTGTGAATGCATCCATTATGTAGTTGCCTACAAAGGGGTTAAGTATGGTATTTCCGTTATCGCTTCTGCGAAATTGCTGGTCACCATAGTTCACGCCAAAGTGACCAATCTTCACAGTGAAATATTTTGTGAACCAGTCGGGATTACCGAACATAGGCAGTTTGTCGATCTGGATATAACCACCTTTTACCCAGAATTCCGGATGGTGGCGTGATGACATGTAGTTTTCAAGTGTAACCCTTATTCCATCCTCCAGCTGAATGTCAAACCTGAGGTTTGCGGTAGCAAGATTGAAGCCCGGAGAAAGAGGATACAGGGCATTGACATTAAAGGTGTTAGGTCCTATTGTAACATTGTTCGCCTGGGCTGTACTGCTGTGGCTGAGTGCCTGATATTGCTGGGTGAAGCTTCCGCCGATTCTGACCTTCATTCCCGTGAAGGGAACTGTATCTGCCTTCGGCGATTCGAATATATGTATTCCGCTCTGGTCATAAGGCCGGTAAAATGCGATCTTCTCAGACTGAGCAAACAGTGCCGATGAAATAAATAGCAAAGCTGAAATGGAAACCAGCTGTAGTGTTCTTGTCTTCATAATAAGTCTCTGGATTTTAATTGTTTCGATTATATAAATGTTGATATTTCATTATCTCACTTGCCCCCGGCTGCAATTCCTGATTGCAGAACTACTGAATACTTCAATGTAACCTCATCACCGGTTGTAAGAGCTCCAAACATTGCTGTTGGCGGTGAAACCTTATGATCGCTCATTTTGATAGCCGTACTGCCAGTTAATTCAATAGTTCCATCTTGTCTCATGCGGCCTGAAGCATTTACGTCTACAGTGCGGGCAACCCCTGAAACAACAAGCTGTCCGGTTGTGCTGATCGTATATACTCCACCACTTTCAGAAATCGAATTTACCCTCGCCAGTTCATACCTGATTTCAGGATGATTCTTTGTATTAAGGGCCTCATTGATTTTTGAGTTCATGATATTACCCCTGGAAGCTTTGAAAGATCTGGCGTCAACAACGATACTAAGACCCTCCAGTCCTGTTATCTTACCGTTATCAACATTCAGTTTTACCGAACCTTTAACTTTTTCAACATCTGCGTACCAGTCGTGAAGGTTTGATGTTCCCTCAACTTTCAGGCTGTGTGATTTAACCTCATAGGTTGTTGTCTGCGAAAGTACCGGTAATGAAAGAACCAGTAGCAGAACGATAAACTTGATTGTTGTTATTTTTCTCATGGTGTATAGTGCTTAAACATAAAAACATTATTTAGACTCCCTCCAAATAAACAATTACCAGGCCAAATGGTTGAAGCCACTCAGCCAAAACACATCATGTAATTGATATTATGCTACTTACAATGCAATGATGAAAGCCGGGCTGGACAGCTACAGGGAGTAAAAACGACGAAATTTCGTCGAAACAGCCGAAATACAGACGATCACCAACTACTCCAGTCTGAGCTTTTCTATTCTCGATTTAAGGGTTGATGCAGGCAGGTCGAGCAGGCGGGCTGCTCCTGCCTTGTTACCGCCCGATCTTACCAGAGCATCTCTGATGGCGTTGGTCTCCACTTCCTCGAGTATATCGTGCAAAGATTTGTTACCGAAATAGAAGCAGGTATGTTTCTTTCCAGGGAACCTGATCTCATAAGGAAGAATATCTTTCTCAATCACACCATTCTGGGCGAGCAGTACGAGCCTCTCCATCAGGTTTCTGAGTTCCCTTACATTACCGGAGAACGGGTACTGCCGCAGGAGAGCAAACACCTCTTTTTCAGCCCTGATTGTGCTGCCCTGGGAAAACTCGTTAATGAAATGCCGGGCAAGAATCTCAATGTCGTCAGGTCTCTCCCTGAGAGGGGGAATGTTAATCGGGAAGACATTAAGCCTGTAGTACAGGTCCTCCCTGAACTTTCCCTGATCGACCAGTTCCTTAAGGTCTTTCTTCGTAGAAGCTATGACCCTCACGTTAATCTTCATGGTCTCGGTTCCTCCAACCCTTTCTATCTCACTTTCCTCAAGAGCCCTTAGCAGCTTTACCTGCAGATCGTAAGGAATATCGTCGATATCATCGAGATAGAGTGTCCCGTTGTCTGCAAGTTCGAAGCGTCCCTGCTTCATCTTCTCAGCACCTGTAAATGCGCCCCTTTCGTGCCCGAACAGTTCGCTCTCAAATATCTCACGTGAGAGGATCGCGCAGCTGACTTTTATGAATGGGCCATTCCGCCTGTTACTGTTAAAGTGAATTATATTCGTCAGCAGCTCCTTGCCTGTTCCTGTTTCGCCTGTAATCAGCACCGTTGTCTCCTTGTCGGCTATCAGGCTGACCATCCTGAACACCTCCTGAATCGGGTTACTCTGTCCTATAAATGAGGAAGTATCGAATTTTTTCTGTACCTGCTTGCGAAGTTGTCGGTTCTCCTCCCTGACATTCCTCAGTTCCCTTATCCTTTCTATGGTGAGGAGCAGCTCTTCAATATTGAAAGGTTTCGATATATAGTCGTAAGCTCCGAGTCTCATCGCCTCTACAGCAGTATCAACACTGGCGAAGGCTGTCATAAGGAGCACATAGGTCTCAGGCCTTGCCTGCCTTATCTTCGCGAGAAATTCAATACCGTTCATCCCAGGCATATTGAGGTCGGTAATTACCACATCCACATCCTCATCAGACTCATTCATGAACTGAAGTGCAGCCTGCGCTGAGGCAAACTCCCTCACCTGGTATCCTGCATCGCGCAGGTCATCGGCCGTTGTTATCCGGACTATCCTTTCATCGTCAACCACAAAAACTCTGAACATGTGATATCTCGTTATGGGTTCTTATCTCCTTTTGGTATCTTAACTGACACTGTAAGTCCACCTCCTTTTTCATTACAGGCGGTTATGGTTCCTTTATGGCTCGAAATGATATTATAACTCACCGACAATCCGAGCCCTGTTCCCTGTTTGATTTTCTTCATTGTAAAGAACGGATCGAAGATAAAGGAAATCTTTTCCGGTGGAACACCGACACCATTATCTGTAAATCTTACTGTCGCTTCTTCGTCAGTTTCGGAAACGCCGATAATTATCTTCCCTATCAGCGATGGCTCCTGAATCTTGCGCTCATTAATTGCATCTATTCCATTAAGAAGAATATTAAGGAAGACCTGTTCGAGATGGTTAGGACTGGCCTTCACAATTATCTGTTTGCTGCTGTAGTTGTCTGTAAGAGTAATTCCTGACTTATCTGCCTGATACCTCGCAAGGGCAATCGAATTACTTATCAGCTGAGTCATGTCAGTGTCTGCAAGCATCATTTCCTGCTTGCGCGAGAAGTTCAGCATACCTTCAACCACAAGTTCGATCCGCTCAAGGGCGTCTGACATCAGTTTTATATATTTTGCATTCTGCTTCACATTCTCAGGCTTCTCGCTTATTCTTCTGATACAGTTTCTCATTCCGGCCAGTGGGTTGTTGATCTCATGAGCAAGTCCTGCAGCAAGAGTTCCGACTGATGCCATCTTCTCACTGTGTGACAACGATTCGTGTGCCTTCATCAGCTCATAATATGCCTTATTGAGCCTCTGAAGCATATCGTTGAAGGCGGTTTCAAGTGTATCTATTTCATCAGCAAGGCCAAAAGCATTCTTGAGCCTCACAGAAATCCTGCTATCGGAAGGCAGGTATGGAAGCTGCCGGTTACCGAGGGTGTCAAGGCCGATATCAGAAGCATGGCTGCTGATAACCTTCAATGGGTCAGTTATAACATATGAGAGGAGCAGTGAAGCAAGTATTCCCAGTAGAAGAAAGAACAGAACCATCCATATGAATAGCTCGGTAATTCTGCCTATCCTTGTGTAGAATTCATCCTCCTTCATACCGACCCTGACGATTCCCCCACTGCTGTCGAGTATCGGCATTGCTATATCACGAATTGTCCTTCGCTTATCTTTGATATCCCTCACTATTAAAACGCTTACTGCATTATTCGTGTCAGGGCTGTTCAGATCAATTAACTCTCTGGGTATGTAATCATTGAATGAGTGTGCCAGCATCTCACCCGCAGCATTAAGAATCATAACATATTCAATGTCACTATTTACCCTCATTGCCTGGCCGATGAGATTATCCAATGCCACAAGGTCATCGTAGAGTATTGGTTCCACAGAACCCTCAGCAACTGACATGGCTATGCTTATTCCATGCTTTTCTATCTGCCCCTCAAAGGTCTGATATACCTGACTCCTGATATACAGAAGATTGATAGAGCCAAAAAGAAGGACAGTGGCACTAATTGCTATTGAAAATTTCCAGAATAGCGGCAGCTGTCTTTTTCTGGCTCCTTTTACCTTTCCACCAGGGTTAATCATTTTCAATCTTCTCTTTCAGTTCTAAGCAGGTCACGAACGCTTTGGAAATCTCCATCATTTGCGGTGACATACCTGTCAACCATCAACTTCTCAAGCACATTGCGACTGGGCTCATCAAGATGCATTTCAAGAAAAAGTTCTTCCAGCCGGGTCACCATACTATCAGGAAGAGCCCATGACACTACCACAGGTGGCATTGCAAACCAACCTGACCTTTCGATAATATTGATATTCCTTACTCTCTCAGGGTTATTCTGAACTACATACTCATATACAAGGCTGTTGACCGCCGCTCCGTCTACCATGCGTTTAGAGACCAGCTGAATTGAGTTATCGTGTGCATAAGTATAGACAGTACGGCTGAAGAAATCTTCTGTTGAATAACCTGCATCCCTGAGCCATTTGTCAGGATAGAGCTTGCCTGCCGTGGAAAGAGGGTCAGTAAAGGCAAAGCTCCTGCCCCTCAAATCCACAAAACTGTCAATACCAGATGACACATGTGTAATTATGTATGACTGATATGTCGTTTTTCCGTTTCGCACCGGTACTACCAGCAGCCTGAAGGCTGAATCGGCCATACCGCTTATGTAGCCTCCTGAGCAAACAAATGCAAGATCTATCTGATTTGTTGCTGCAAGGTCATTGATTTCCCCATAGGTTTTTCTTTGTATCATTGAAACCTTCATTCCTGTCTTTTCAGAAATATACCTGAACATATCCTGGTAATACCTGAACGTCTCACGCGGGGAGGTAATTGATGCCACCGCAATCCGCAATTCACCGGCAAAATCATTACCACCTGCTTTGCTTTCAACTATTCTTACAGTATCACTGAAATCGATCAATGAAAGTGTGTCCGATTTCCTTGGCTCCGGGTTTCTGCAACCTGCGAAGGTAATTGCCAGAAGAAACAGCAATACTAACCTCATTTCTAACATTGTCATAATGGAAAGCCTTTAAAGAATCTAACAATTGTCATCAGCTTTTGTTTTTCTGAGCTTTTAAGATTACAGGCTCATCAAAAATATGTAAAATGCCGGGTTCTAAGAGTTTTGTATCGCAAAATCCGACACTAAGATGAAAGAAAAAAACAATGAGCCTGGTTCTGAACAGTTAGGTTATAGTATCATGCGCCAGACCCGCTCATGTTCACGTCAAAAAAGAAGGCTCAGACTGTTTTTGAGGCACTTTGGAGTGAAGATAATCTCATAGCAGGTCGCGATTGAGGAAAAAGCTAAAACTGAGACCAGAAGAAGATCTTCATAATTTCCTCTTCAATCTGTAAATAAAAGAGGCCGCCCGTTTCTCAGGCAGCCTCTCCGGTTTTTATCGAAATAAGATTATTTCTTTTCTTCCTGTTCTGTTTTCTTTCCTGAATTCTTTACATAAAAGTCGAGCCAGGCAATCCAGCGTGCCCACATGTCGAGCTGTGTCTCCTTGCCGGCCGGACCGTGGTCTTCGTACGGATAGATATAAAGCGATGCAGGTTTATCCAGTCCATTTAGTGCCATGAACATCCTCTCAGAGTTGATAAGCCATGTGCCTACGTTGTTGTCATCACCTCCGTGATACATCAGAAGTGCTCCGTTGAAACGCTCGGCCCACAGTATAGGCGACATAGCCAGGTATGTCTCGCGGGCTTCCCATATCGTTCTTCTCTCACTCTGGAATGTCATCGGTGTAAGGGTCCTGTTATAGGCACCGTCACCGGCAATTCCCGCCTTGAAATAGGGTGTATGTATCATCGAGTTGGCTGTACCAAAGGCACCGTAGCTATGTCCACCAAGGGCAAGCCTGCTCCTGTCAATAAACCCTTTTTCAGCACAAGCATCGATAATTGCAGCCCAGTTCCTCTGCAGATCAACAACATAGAAGTCGTTCATCCTTCCTGTCGGGCCAACAATCGGAAAGTCTGGTTCAATGAAAGCGTAGCCCATTGCCGTCAGCATCTTCATCGATCTTATACCGGTTGACCTGAAACTGTTGATATTGGTAGTCCGCTTACCCCTGTCAATTGCCTCCTGGTTGGTAAACTCACTCGGATAGAACCAGAACATTGCGGGTAGCTTCTCACCATTCCAGTCCTTCGGAAGCCATACGTTTGCAAAGAATCTAATACCATCAACTCTTTCTATCTCAATACGGTGATACTGAGCGTGAGTTACATCTCCAGCATAGTCAACATTGTTGGTTAGCTTTCTCTCGGTACCGGTTGCCATATCTCTCAGGTAGTTGTCTGCAATTACAGTCGGGGACTCTCTTGAGACAATCACCTTATTCATGTCAACGTCGAGAACCGAGATAACCCTTTCAAAGTAATTTTGTGAACTCTCAAATATGCGGCTCTTTTCTCCTGTTTTGATTTCAACCCTGTCGATGAATGGCTGAGGAGCATTCTCTTTCCACTCCTGATGGTACTTTGTACCTGACAGATAAACAAATTTACCATCCGATGATATCATGATAACCCTCTCGCCCGAGGTTTCGTCAGTTTTTGTCATGATTGACCCGGGATTCTCATAAAAGTCAGCTGTTCTGTGCCTGAAGATTGTATATTTCTTGTCAGGTTCACTAAGGAACACTGCATAAACATGGTTCTGCCCTCCTGTCGACTCTGTTATGAAAAGTATCTGACAGTCATCTGAATAATCGAGGCTGGTTATCTGAGATTCGGTTTCATAGATAACCTTTACATCATTCTCGCCATAGGGCGGCAGCCACTGATACACCTTGTCCATTCTTCTCGGCTGGGTCTGTCTTTCACCCTGGCCTGCCGCCCTCTGGTTTGCAGCGTCGGCATTGGCAGGCCTGGCATTGGCAGCATTCTGTGCTGCAGTGGTATCCCTGGCAGGGGCAGGATCGCGCATCATGTAGCTCATACCCACACCGTCAGGTCTCCACCTCAATGATCTCTTCTGTGGCTCCCTCTCCTGAGGTTCTGCCGGTGCGTCACCCGTTGGAGGAGTACCACCGCCCTCACGCAGTTCACGTTTCGATATCTCCGACAACACCTTTCCGTCAATATCCCACAATTCATTGACATTCCCAAATGAGCTTACCGGGACAATATTCGAGAAGGGCCTGGTCAGGGTTGTAACCCTTAGGTAGTTGCCGTCAGGAGCAAAGCTGATGGATTGATAGAGTCCGGGCTTACCGACATTCTTTA
>CAYUOS010000094.1:0-13206 GCA_964446435.1 uncultured Rikenellaceae bacterium
TAGAGATGTAGTATTCAGGTTCATCCGACATCCTCCCATCCGGATCAATAAACCTCACCGGATTATTAAGAACGTAGTTGTAGGGTGAGTAAGAGAAGTTCTTCTCTGCAAGGGGGTCGATAACATGCCACCGGCCGATTTGTGGATCGTACATCCTCCAGCCGTAGTCGAGCCAGCCCAGCGAAAACTCCTCCTGCATCACCTTGCCATTGTATGTGTCCATGAGGGTCTGAAGTGTCTACACCGGGCTGTTCTGAAGATTGTCAGTGCATCCCTTTTTTTGCGTTAAAAATCATGGTCAGAAGCTTGTCATATTCGGGCCACTCTGTTGAGCCTCCGGTGCCCGGGACGGTCTTATGGGCTATCACCATACCGAGTTCGGGTACAACCGTTATCCACTGGCCAACGGCTCCTCTGCCGGTATAGGCGCCCTTCCATGGTCCGTCTGACTTCTCTCCTGCATATATCCACCACATATAGCCATAGGCGAGATATCCGCTGCGGCGGCGGGGCGGATTCATCTCCTCGAGGGGAGTTATCTTGCTTGTTGATTCAACTACCCATGCTTCGGGAATGATCTGGTTGCCGTTCCAGTTGCCCATATTGAGCATCAGGTGGCCGATACGGGCCATGTCACGGGTTGAGAGGTTAATATGATAGGCAGGATACTGCGAGACTCTGAGATTCCCTGACTTGCGATGGGTGCTCCTGTCCCACTCCTGCATCTGCAAGGGTATGGCCAGATGCTCCTCAATGGCATCGTAGATATTCTTTCCTGTCATAATCTCAAAAGCCGCCCCGGCTGCGTTGAAGTCCCAGTTACTGTAGAGCATGTATTCGCCCGGAACCACCGTTCCTCTCTCAGGTGCGCTTCCAAGGTCATCTCCGCTGTTTGAGGCGGGATGAAAAACGCCCGAGCGGGCTGCGATGAGATGCCTCACCTTCGCCTGCTTCTCTACCGGCAACAAACCACCTATGTCATCCATGCCGAGATCTTCAAGGGTAAGGTCGAGGTTGACGGTTCCGTTGTCTACATAGATACCGTAAAGCATCGAAAGTATACTCTTGCGCACCGAAGCCAGGTAGCTTATCTGCTCAATATCACCATATTCAAGCAAAACCTTTCCATGTACCGTCACCATCAGGGCAGAGGTGTTCATGCTGTCCTCAACGAACTTCAATATTTCAGGCATCGCCTTTGGCGAATACCCGGCCTTCTTTACCGACTCCCATCTTTCCCAGCTCTCTGCCGGGAACACCATTGCCGGCTCTTTTCTTGCACATCCTGCAATTACAACTGCCAACAGGGTTGCAAATAGTAATCTGTCTATATATCCTTTCATCTCTTTGTCGTATTGTTGTTATATTTCGTTACTCGTAAGGAAAGTTATTTGCTTCCTCATCAATTTTACCGTGCCAGTTCATAAGGTTTATTGATAAACGGCACCCCTTTGGTTATCCACTCCGGAGCGGGTTTGCCCTTCAGGTAATGGTCGAAATACTCCTTCATCCTTTTCAGGAAGTCCTTCGAATTATTCTCAACGGCCAGGTGGTGATTCTCACCCGGATATGACAGCAGAATCACCTCCTTGCCAAGGCGGCGTGCGGCATTGTAGAACTCGAGTCCCTGCGACCAGTCAACGGCACCGTCTTCGGTTCCATGGAGAATCATGAATGGTGTTTTTATTCCTGCAGCCTGGAATACCGGCGACTGGGCAGCATAGTTTTCAAAATCGTCGAAGAGGCTCTTGCCCATCCTCACCTGGCCGGTCTCCATGATTCCGTGGTTATTAGTACCTGAATTCTTATAGAGGATATTGTACATGCTGGTAAGATTTGTGACCGGGGCGCCGGTGACGACACAGGCAAAGATATCTGTCTGGGTCACCACGAACGATGACTGGTAGCCTCCCCAGCTGTGACCCTGCAGTCCAATGCGGTCAGGATCAGCCAGTCCTTCGTCAACCACCATTTTCACGGCTGCGGTAAGGCAGTCGAGGGCGTTCCAGCCGGGTTGTCCCTCGTAGTACTTCATGTCGGGCCTGACGATAAGGTATCCATCACTGGCGTAGGCTGAGAAATGCGGCCGGTCGTCGTAGGCCGGCATGGAGTAGCTGTGATGATTCTGTGACATCTTTTCATAGAAATAGACCAGTGTGGGATATCTCTTTCCGGGCTCATATCCTGCCGGCAGTGTGATGGTAGCCTGCAGTCTGTCTCCCTTGCTGTTGTAGAAATCCTTCAGTATGTTTCTGCCCCAGGCGTACTCGGCCTGTTGCGGGTTGGCATCGGTGATGCGTTTCAGATCGCTGAAGTTGCCGCCGCTAACGTAGTAATCGGGAAAATCAACGAATGTCTGACTGGTTAACAGGTATCTCTCGGCATTGCGCGCCTTGGTCGGTCTGCCGAGGTTTGCATCGGCGTACACCAGCGTCTGGGGAGCCTTCCCGGCTACCATGCGGCTGAAGCCCGTCCACTTGGTCCATTCCCCGTAGCTGCTCAGCAGCTGGGGTTTCTTCAGGTCAATATAGCGGTCGTCATCTGTCCTGACAATCCTGAACCTTATGCTGTTCTCGGTTCCGTAGTTGCCGGTGAGATTTTGCCCCCCGGTTCCATCGATATTGAGAGACCAGAGGTCAAACTTATGGTTAACCACCACCGATTTGCCATCCTTCGACCACCCGGCGAATCCGTATGAGGGATTCGGGTAGGGATGGTCCTCTTCATCGTCAAAAAAGCTTACCGGGGCTTTGGCGGAAATGTTCACCGTGGTGCGCCTCGCAACGTCATAAAGGTGGAAATGTGCATTCTCAAAGAAGACGAAGTACTTGTTGTCGGGCGACATGCCCATCGAACGTGAGATGCCCTTTGCTATGAGGGTTCGGGCGCCGGTGCGACCGTCAACGATGTAGAAGTCGCTGGCTGCGCCTCCCCAGTTGGTGTCGGAGATATAGGGTTTCGGGTCGCGGCCAAGGCCCACCAGTCCGTCGCGGTCCATCGTAAGAGCCCTTAGATCGTCGTCATTAAGCTGAATCACATTCATCTTGTCGAACCAGAGGATGGCGCGGTATGTGGTGCGCCTGTCGCCGCTGGCCTGTCTCATCTGCACCGACTGAATACGTTCGTCGGCATAGTGCCAGACATCTACATTTGCAATTGTATCGCGGCTCATCCTTACCCTGGGAGTCTGCTCCTTTACCGCGAACATGATTCCCGAGTTGGTATGGGTAAATGTGAGGCTGCCGTTTTCGCTGAGCACAAAATCTTTCGGGAAACCTGTTGTGGCAGAGGGGTCAACGACGGTTTTAACCTGCTTTGGCGTTCCAATATTTCTGATAATGACCATGCTGTTCACCCTTTCGGTTTTACCATCAGCGGCGGCTCCCTTCAGCACGGCCAGGGCAGTACCCTTGGTTCCCCACTCCGACCGCATCAGCATGTCATCGTCCCATGTAAGCTGACTGTATTCGAGGGTGTCGGTGTCGAGTGGCCTTATGCGCTGGTTAGCAATCTCGAACAGGTACAGACCGTTGCCGGTCTTTGCCGTAGCATCGACCGTGTAGGCCATCAGGGTTCCCTGTCTGTTGAAGCTGAACTCACGGACGTTACCGAGGTTCATGACCCATCCGTCGGTAAGGCTTTTTAAAATCAGGTCGGAACCCCTGGCATCTGATCCTTCGGTTATCTTTTTTACCACCATTACATTTGATGAGGGTGAGAACTGGATGCTCTCAGCCCTGTCCCACTCCTCTTCCTTCTGTGTTGCCAGATTCAGCAGAACGGCCTTGCGGTACACCCTGCGGTTGTTTCTTCGCATGGTCTCGGCCTGCTTCTCGGGGATATTGCGGAAATATGATACCCATTGTGAGTTGGGGGCGAATGATGGATTTGTGCACAGAGGCTTTCTGACTACCTCGTCGGTTACCAGGTTCCTGAAGTACAGCGTGTCGTCGCCCTTGAGTGGTTTGTACCCGAATGATGCCCAGCGGCCGTCCTCGCTTAATCCGGGCGACACGACCCTGCTCCAGCGCGGGTAGTCATCAAGTCCGAATACCTTCTTTTCATCCTGTGCCTTCACGACTGATAGTGAGACCAGAAGAAGGGTCACCACGCTTATGATCAACGATTTATTCATGACAATCAAATATTTAGGTTAGTAATAGATATGGTCAGGAAAACTGATACAAGATATAAAAGGAGCCGGTCAAATAAAAATGCCGTGCAACATAAGGGAGGTATCAGGTGCCAGGTAGCGGGTATCAGGAGCGGAGGGCGGGGAGCGGGGAGCGGGGGTTGTCAGATGTTAGATTAACGATTTGCGATTTGCGATGGTTATCTCCTTGCGGTCGGGTGGGTAAGTAGCAGGGTGCAGGGGATAGAGTAATGGTTAGTGGTTTAGCTGGGTTTTGATTGAGGGCCATTTTTCGGGGGGCAGCTTGGCTCCCATATTTTCGATTACCGAGCCTGCCAGCAGGGCACCGTAGGCCCCGCAGCTGTCGAGGGGTTCGCCCTTGCAGTAACCGTAAAGGAATCCGGCGGCATACATGTCACCGGCTCCAGTGGTGTCAACCGGATTCACATCAATGATGCCGACCCTTACAAGCTCCTCTCCCCTTCTTATCATCGAGCCATCTCGTCCTGTCTTGACAACAGCAATGCCACACATCTTCGCCAGTTCGGTCAAGGCCGGCCCGGGCTCAAGGCCGGTAAACGACCTTGCCTCATCTTCATTGGCAAAGAGAATATCAACGTGCCGGCCTACAATCTTCCTGAAGCTCTCAAGGTTTTCATCGACAATATTATAGCTTGAAAGGTCAAGCGCAACCTCCATTCCCAGAGCTTTTGCAATACTGCACGCACGGTCAACCAGATCGATGTTTGGTATCAGGTACCCTTCGACATAGAGTATATCGTACCCCCTGAATAGTTCTTCATTCAGCTCATCAATGTTCAGATCAACAGCGGCTCCGAGGTGTGTGGCAAAGGTCCTTTCAGAATCGGGTGTGACCAGTGCAACGGCAGTACCTGTGGGACAGTTTCGGCGGAAAAGAATGGGGTCGACTCCGGCACTAATGAGGTCGCTGCTGAAGAAATCGCCCGTATCATCAGTGCCAACCGAGCCTATATAGCCCGGCGATGCTCCCAGCATACCAAGTGCATGTATGGTATTGGCCACCGATCCACCTGATGAAACTGACCGGGCAAGATCACCGGTACCGTTTTTCACACTCTCTGACCTGCTTTCATCTACCAGTTGCATGCTGCCCTTGGGAAGGGAGAACTGTTTCAGCATCTCCTCTCCGGGGACTCTGACCATTATGTCAACCAATGCGTTTCCGATACCGATTACTCTTTTCATCTTATTATTTCAGGGTTTTCAAGAATCATACAAACCATACATTTCTGGCGCGTAGGACAAGCTCACCAGCCTTCCGCCATTTTTTTCAGCAAATATATTGCTTTATTCGGCAAAAGACTTTATTTTTGCATCGCTTTTAGCAAGTATAAACAGGTAAATTCCTCAGTAGCTCAGTCGGTTAGAGCATCTGACTGTTAATCAGAGGGTCGCTAGTTCGAGTCTAGCCTGGGGAGCTGAAAAGGGGCGCAGGAGTAATCCGGCGCCTTTTTTCTTTTATTACCCACCACAAATCTCTTTCGGGGTATGCTGAATAACCAATATGTTTTTTATCTAACTTCACATTTGAATTTATCTGCCACAAGATTCTTTTCTATGAGACTTCTTTCCATCTGGTTCCTAATGCTGCCCTGTCTTCTTTCAGGCCAGGATTTAACAGTTCTCAAAAGGGATATTCTCAATGACGGAAAAAGAGGAGAATTTCAACCAGTTGCAGTCTCTCCCGACGGAAAGGTCATCCTCGCCACCAGTCCTGGTTACACAGGGCTCTCGGCAATAAATGCAGTCACAGGTGAGATTACTGTAATAACAACAGAAGCAGGGGCCGGGTATGAGCCCAGGTTCTCAGAAAAGGGTGACAGGCTATATTTCAGGTCTGATGAATATAAAGCGCAGATGAAATACTCATCCCTAAACGAATATGATATGATCACCGGCAAGCGGGTGGCGATAGACTCAGACCTCAGGGGTCTTATTGCACCCGTGGTAACCGGCGGCACCCTGATATGGTCGGCTGATGACGGAAAACGAAAACGGGTCATTGATGACAAAGCCGGCAAGCAGGAAGAAAGAGAGATTTACCTCACCCTCGAAAGCCTCAGACCGGTAATTCATCAGAACGGAACCAGCAGGGTGTTTATGCCTAGCGGTCAGGGCAACTATATTTGGGCCTCCCTCTCTCCCGACAAAAGCAAGATGGTTTACAATTTCAACGGCAGGGGAACCTGGGTCTGCGATCTTGACGGCAATATAATTGCCGAAGCCGGAAGGCTGCACGCCCCGCAATGGCTCAATAATGAAACCATAATCGGAATGGATGACAGGGATGACGGCTACAGGATTAATGCCTCAGACATCGTTGCCTTTTTTCCTGCCACAGGAAGGAGGATAAACCTGACCCCTGGAAGTGAGAAAATCGAGATGTATCCTGTCCCCTTTCCCGATGGCAAAAAAATTGTCTTCCAGTCTGATGGAGGAGAGTTGCACATTATAACACTAAAATAACCGTGAAGCTGCACCATCTCTTCATATTGCTTGCAATTCTGTCGGTTGCGTCACTTAAAGCCGGAGCCCAGGTATCAGACCTGTCGGGCTACAAGATATTCATCAATCCGGGCCATGGCGGCTACGACTCCGATGACCGGTTCATTCCCGCCACCGGGTTCTGGGAGTCGGAAGGCAACCTGGTAAAGGGACTTTTCCTGCGTACCCTCCTGCAGAACCTTAACGCCACCGTCTACATGTCACGCGTCACCAACACCACTGCCGACGACCTCCCGCTCTCAACCATCTCGGCAATGGCGAATGCAGCCAACGTCGATTTCTTCCTCTCTATTCACAGCAACGGATTTGACGGAACCCAGAACCGACCGCTCATGCTTTTCAGGGGTTATGACGACGCACCGGTCTATCCGGCATCGAAGGAGATGGCCCAGATAATGTGGCAGAAGGTCTTCGAGAACGGCAACTGCTGGACCAACAACAGTCCATATGTCAAGGGAGACTGGACCTTTTATCCCAGCTGGGGAACCCAGGGTCTTGGGGTACTGAGAAACCTCACCATGCCCGGAGTATTGTCTGAGGGATCATTCCATGACTACATCCCGGAATCATGGCGACTGCGCAACACCGACTTCCTGCACCACGAATCATGGGCTCTCGCACGCTCATTCATCCAGTACTTCAACGCCGATCCTTTAAGCTCCGGCATTATTGCAGGGATTATCCGCGATCCGCTCAGGTCGCCGGCCTGGTATTTCAGGCCCGGTACCAAAGATGCGGCACTGCCGCTAAATGGTGCACAGGTTACACTTACCCCGGGAAACAAGATATACCAGGTCGACAATTACAATAACGGATTCTTCATGTTTGACTCACTTGCACCGGGAAATTACCGTGTTCATGTCTCAGGGATTCCCGACTTCATGAATGACTCGGCAGATGTCGTTGTCACGGCCAACAGATCAACCCTCGCCGAGGTGTACCCCGCATTCGACACCACAATGGTTCCTGTGGTTGTTTCCGTAACCCCAACATTTGTAGACAGTCTTGCCCTATATCAGGAGATTGCCATCTCATTCAGCATGACAATGAACCGTGACTCGGTAAGGAAATACCTCAAGTTTGAGCCTCATGTCGACCTGAACTACAATTGGAATACCGCCAACACGGTACTTAGGGTTAGTCCGCAGGTAAAGTATGAGCCAAATACGAGATATTCAATTACTCTCAGCCAGGGTGCATGCTCAAAATGGAAGGTAGGGCTCGACAGGCAGTACGATTATGAATTCATTACCGTAAACCGCACCCGGCTGAAGATCGAAAAGCTGTTTCCCCAGAACGGGCGAACAAATATTTCACTCTTTCCCCAGATCTGGCTAAGGTTCGATGCACCGCTGAACGGAGCCACCGTGCCTAACTCATTCACCTTCAGCGATCAATCGGGAAGCAGACCCCAACGACTCCGCGAAACCTACTTCTCAGCCGATGGCAAGGGGTATTTCAGGTTTGAACTTGCCGACCCGCTCGCAAGGAACGAAACCTACACCCTTCTTCTTAAGGGAACACTGGCAGATATTTCGGGAACAGCTCTCGGTACCGACACAAAGATCCGTTTTACAACCAGAAAGCAAAACTACCCCGAAGGCACTCCGCTCGAATCGTTCGATGACATCGACAGATTCTGGGATCCGGAGGCGAGTGGCAGCACTGTAGGCACCGATAATCCCCTTACCACATTCACCTCATCAACCACAATAGTTAAGGGAGGCACGGCGTCGGGGAAACTAACCTACGTATTCGTCAATCAGACCGGCGGAGTCTGCCGGGTTTTCAACAACCTGAAACCCCAGTTCCAGTATGATGCGACAAAGTATGTGGGCGTCTGGGTATACGGCGACCTCAGCTACAACATCCTTGAATACTGGTTTTACTCATCGGGAACCACAAACCAGATAGTAAAGGTTGACACCATCGACTGGGCAGGCTGGGAATTCAGGAGCATACCCCAGACGATGATCGGAGGAACCGGCGATCGCAGTTTTCACAGCGTGGTGATAAGACAGACTCCACAGGGAGCAAAATCTGGCACCATCTGGTTCGATGAAGCTATCATACACGGAGAACCCGGTGACGAAAATCCTGAAGAACCCGACGATTACGATCTGATTGTCTACCCCAACCCTGCTCTATACCAGGCCACAATCGTTGCTGACATACCCGAACTCTCAAAGGTAACTATCAGAATCTACAACTCTTCGGGCAGGCTTACCGCCAACTTTGCCGAAAGTCTGCTTGAGCCAGGCAGGCATCCCTTCGACTGGGTACCGCCACCATCGGCAGGTTCAGGTATCTATTTCATCAGAATGGAGATACGCACCACCGATAATCGCCTGGTGAAGGTAGTAACAAGGAAGGCTGTGGTTCTGAAATAGATGCCAGGTTGAGCATTTCAGAGTTCGCGGAGGGTAATATCTCCATTATTTATCTCTGCAGTGCCTGAAAACCTATCTTTTACTTAAATTTGTGGTTTCTGCCTCAAACAGTGACAATAATGAGAAAGATACCGGCGCTTCTGCTACTGCTCCTTTACGTATCCATCCTTAATGGGCAAAATCCGGCAAGGGGTGAAGAGGTGAGGCCCGCTATTACCTTTTACGCGAACTTCCTCGGTGAGGGGTCACTCCTCTCGCTGAATCTTGAGAGGAGCGTTCTCAATACAGAATGGTTCTTCATCAATGGCAGGGCCGGAGCAGGTTATACCACACAGCTCGGAGAATGCCTTTCAGGCCCTTGCGACAGTGATCCCAAAGAATTCCTCCTGGTTCCGCACCACCTTACATTCTGCATCGGCAAGGGCAACCACTACTTTGAAGCCGGCTTTGGCGGAGCCATAATAATGGGCAATACCACTCAGCACTATATACCCTTCCCTACGGCCGGATACCGCCTGCATCCCTCACAGAAGCACCGTGTTTACCTCAGGATAATGGCCAGCTACCCGCTGGTAAAGGAGTTGGCTGACATATCGTGGCTGCCTTACGGCATAAGTATCGGCATGAGTTTTTGATGCTTTTCTGACTGACCTTTGCGGCTTAATGAAACCGGCATCGCGATGCTCACCGGTTTTTTGATTATTTTTATCGCTTTAACCAACAAGCATTACCATGAAAAGGAAGATACTGTTTACCACATTGCTGACTTTCGCAGTTTCAGCGGTTATCTTTTGTCAGGACGACCATGAAAGAAGGCTGCTTGATCGTTTCCATAGCATCAACAGTGAGGAGATGGCTGAATGGATGGCCTACCTCAGCTCAGACGAGATGAACGGGAGGCTTGCCGGTACTCCTGAATATATGAAGGCTGCCGGCTGGGTAGCAGGCAAGCTGAAGGAGTGGGGCATTAAGCCTGCCGGCGATAACGGAACCTATTTCCAGATGTTCGACCACCCATATACCGTCGTTAATGACATAGGTGCCCTTATCCTGACCCTGCCCCAGAAGAACGGCCCCGCGATCAACAAACACTACACAGCCCCCGCTGATTATTATCCGGGCATGAATTCCGGCAGTGGAACAGTCACTGCCGAAGTTGTCTTCGTCGGCTACGGCATCACCGCTCCCGAACATAATTACGATGACTATAAGGGTGTTGATGTAAAAGGCAAGATCGTCCTTGTTAACCGCGACGCCCCCTACAAGGATACGCGGAATCCTGAATATGCACGATGGGTTAACTACTGCTATCACCAGTACAAGATTGAAAACGCCGCCCGCCACGGAGCAGCCGGATTTCTCTACATCGACGGTAACAGCGCCAATCCCAATATCTCATACGTGCCTACTGTAATCGTAGCAGGCATCGGTGCCGAGCCCCTCTCCGATATTTTCGCGGGTACGGGCAAAAACAACCGCGACCTGCTTGCCTCAATCGACAAATCATTCAAACCAGCCTCATTCAATACGGGCAGGGTGATGACCATCAGGGCCAATACCACGCGGCATGCTGAGGGAAAGACTTGCAACGTTATAGGTATTATCGAGGGAACCGACCCCGTGCTGAAAAATGAGGTTATTATCGTAGGCGGGCACCTCGACGCTGTAGGCAATGCCGGCGGACTCCTGGTTCACGGAGGCCTTGACAATGCAAGCGGAGTGGTTGATATAATGGCTGCTGCCAAAGCA
Source organism: uncultured Rikenellaceae bacterium (assembly GCA_964446435.1). Lineage (GTDB taxonomy): Bacteria > Bacteroidota > Bacteroidia > Bacteroidales > VadinHA17 > SLNP01. The sequence continues at coordinate 10,819 of CAYUOS010000094.1, forward strand.
ATGGCACAGTCTGGAATAGCTTTGAAACGCACCGTAATGTTCCTCTTTATCGGAGCAGAGGAGACAGGTCTTATCGGATCAAAAATATATACGAAAAGCCCTGTGTTCCCGAAAGAAAAAACTGTGACCTATATTAACCTCGACATGGTTGGCAACGGTACCGGGCTGTCAGTAAGTGCGGGTTATACGTCGGCAGGACTGATTAACTACTTTACAGGTGCAAACGACAGGTATATTCACAGGCCAATGAGGGCCACAGCTGCTACAGAGGTGGTTACATCATACGGAAGGCCGCGGAGTGACGGCGTGGTGTTCAGCAATGAGGGTTTCAGGACGATGAGCATAGGTACGACAAATGGAGTGAAGCCCGTGTTTTACCACCTGCCCGGCGATGACGCTTCTGCCGTTACCATTGACATAATGGAGGATGTGGCTAAGATGCTGTATGTTGCACTTACCGAAATGGCGAACGATACCAACCTGAGGTACCGTTAAGCGGTTAAGAATGATGAAGATGCGGTATGAGGGTGCACCAGTGCGTGTGGCTTCATGAAATGACCCTGCCTGAATTAATGCGATAACTGCCTGGATTTGCCGATGTCAGAACGAACGGATATTCATGCCGCCGCTGATTTCGAAGATCATGCCGGTGGAGAAGTCCCAGTCGCCTCCGGCTATTGAAGCAACTCCTTTGGCAATATCCTCAGGCAGTGCCCACCGTTTCTGGGGAACCAGTCCTTCGGAGATTTGCTTGTCGTACTTTTCTGCAACCTTGGCGGTCATGTCTGTTTTGGTTATGCCCGGGCGTACTTCGTAGACGTTGATACCCTCGGAGGCAAGTCTCTCTGCAAATATCATCGCTGCCAGGCTTAAGCCTGCCTTTGAGATGCAGTATTCGCCCCTGCTGGTTGAGCAGAGCGTGGCCGATACCGAGGTAATAAAAACCATGGCAGGCTTTAGTTCAGGGTGCTGGCCCCTGAGCCATATCATCTCGCGGGCGACCTTCTGTGCAAAGAAGAGAGGGCCTTTAAGGTTCATGCCTGTCACCCTGTCATAATTCTCCTCCGTCATCTCGAGAATGTCATTACGCTCAAGGGGTGCGACCCCGGCATTATTTACCAGAAAGTCTATCCTTCCAAACCGCTCGAGGATAAGGGTAATGACTTCAGAGTGTCTTTCTGTGTGGCTCATATCAAGACCAACAGGAAAAAAATGACGGCCGAGGTTGTTGATTTCAGGGGCAAGGCTTTCCATCGCTTCTGAATCGACGGTTCTTGAAATTGCTGCAATATCAAAGCCCTCTTTGGCCAGAGCTATTGCTATTGCCCTGCCTATTCCCCTGCTGGCGCCGGTAATAACAGCTACAGGATTGGCATTCATGGTCAATCAGGTTTGTTTCAGGTCACAACTGCCCCAAAGGTAATGATTAGATCAATATCATCTGCACCTCTCGTGTATCTCTTTCAGCTTTTTGAGATCACTGCGGGTGCGGGCCTCACAAACCGAACTCCATTCAGATACGGAAGTCATTACAAGCTTGCCTGTCTCAATAAGTCTTTCGGCTTTGTCTTCCAGCAACATAAGGTTGTTGTATTCGCTGATGGTCAGGTCGGGAAACTGATTTATGTACCACGGTTCGTGTACCGGCAACAGGTAGCTGCCGCCATGACCCTCGGCAGAGAGGTTGATATTGCGGTTCTCCTTCAGAATAAGCCTGATAATGCTTTCAATATCGACAATGCCGGTTCCCAGCGCTGCCGGGAATGCCGTCAGTCCCTCGCTGTTAAACACCAGCCCGCCGTCCTTGATATGGGTGCAGACAACCCAGGGCATCAGCCTTGCCGCAGCTTCAACCGGATTCTCGAGCATGGTAAGGAGGTTCATTGTGTCAAGGCAGATACCGATGCTGCCTCCCGGGCGGGCATCAACCATTTCAAACAACCTGAGAAGTTCGAACGAGGTAAACTCGAAATGAGTCTCTATCGCCAGCACAACACCATAGTCATTCAGCATCGGCATTATCCTTTTCAGTTCGGCTGCAGTCTCCTTCAGCAGAACAGGTGTAGCCGGGTTAGCGGGATTGGCCCGAAGCATTCCCTCCGAGCAGGTTCGGATGATTTTTGTTCCTATCGCTTCTGCTTCTGCTGCCGCCCTCAGGTTTGCCGGCATAATATCGGCAGGCGACCAGTCGTTGAAGCTGAAAGGAATGTGCTTCCCGTTACCCCACTCTAAATACATGCCGAGGTCACGGGCCATCTGGCCCAGGTCACGAAGGTAAGACACACTCAGTTCCTCTCTATCTCTTTCGGTGAGGTCAGAAAAGAGAACACCCTCAGCCCCATTGTCATGCGCCCATTGCAATACCTCATGAGGCCGCAATTGCAGCGG
>CAYUOS010000095.1:0-13184 GCA_964446435.1 uncultured Rikenellaceae bacterium
AGAAGGGCGTAGAAGGGCGTAGAAGGGCGTAGAAGGACGTAATGGCTGATTTGCTGATTGATTCAGGTATTGACGGCCTCGACGGCTATGGTTTTCTTCCTTGAATCATCTCTCTTCTCAGGCGAACTGTAAAATGCCTGAGCTACAATCTCAGCTATATCTCTTACGGGTATCTTCGATGCGGGGGTGAATGTCTTCTTGCAGAGCGGGCACCCTGTAGCAATTTCTGAGGCGCCTGAAGAGGTGAGAGATGCGGCGGCATCGGCAGTTATACTGCGACGTACCTCCCTTCCCGACTGAAAGTTACCAAGGCTTCCGCCACAGCAGAGGCCCATCTCCTCCTCTTCCGGTGACTTATGCAGCTTTGCGATATGCTTCAGCACGTTTCTTGGTTCATCATAAACTCCCGATCCTCTGCCAAGTTCACAGGGATCATGCCACACGACGCTCTTTCCTGTATATTTCAGCCTTAACCGGCCGCTGTCAATAAGGCTATCAATATACTGGGTGTGATGCATCACCTCAATACCTGAATAGTAGCTTTCAGAGAATACCTTGTAACAGATCGGGCAGGGCGTTACCAGAATCTTAGCCCCTGACTCCCTGATCAATGCCGAGTTGTGGTTTATCAGTTCCCGCGCCTCCTTCTCCTGTCCTGCCAGCATAAGGGGTCTTCCGCAGCAAACGCCTTTCTCTCTGTCGATAAAGGAATAGTCGACTCCTGCCTCCCTGAGAATCGACTCCATCGCCCTTATTACCGATGGGGTCAGGTGGGTCATGCAACCGGCGAAGAATGCGACCTCAGCTTTTCGGGGAGGTATTCGTTGAAGGTAATTGAAAGAAGTATCGGCGGAACCATTGGCCCCATTGCGTATGAACTGCTCTACTCCGGTGGTCTTAGAGGTTGCCGCTGACTGTCTGAGGAAGTCCTTCCAGATACCCAGCATATCGTTGCCGTTTGAGGGTTCACGACGCTGTATCATTCTTATGGCTGTAGTCTCGAGGCCAACCGGACAAACCTCCTGGCATCTTCCGCACATCATGCAGTTAAAAGCCACCCCGTTTATTTCGCGGTTATCCCTTATCTCCTTATGGAGGTAGAGGGGCTGTATACTGGTTACTCCGGCCGACAGAGCCATCTGGCAGCTATTCAGGCATATACCGCATGAAGAGCAGCTATGTATCTCAACGTCTGAGTAGGTTCCTGATTTATCACCAGTGGTAATTCCCGAGTTTCTCATGAATATCAGGAAGAGTTCCATCGGAATATGGAGGTACCTTGTGCGCGGCAGTAAAACAAAAAAGGTTCCGAGAGCGAGGGAATAGAGCCACCAGAATGGCATAGCCAGCTGTTGCGCCGGGAGGATTGTACCGAGAAAAGCCCCCAGGTTCCCGGTAAGAAAACCACCACTACCGTACCGGGCACATGTAAAACTCTCTGCGAGCAGTCTGGCAGGGAATATGAGCCAGAGTGAAAGCAGGGCGACGCGGTCAGTGATGGTGTGCCGGGCACTCTTTTTCATTCCGACGACTTTTGATCTGAAGCGCTTGATGATTGCCAAAAGAAGGCCTGACAGGATGAAAGCCAGTATCAGGTCCATCAGGAATGTGAAGAAGAGTTCGACATTGCCTGAGGCCTGTTCAGGGTGGTAGAACCTGAAGAATATCGCCTTGTGCGGGGGATTGAGATGGCTTTCGCCGAAAATAGCTGCCTCTATTGTTCCAAATACTATCAGCAGGAACCAGCCGAAGGCGAGGCTCATGTGCATATATCCGAGTAACGGATTTACCCTGAAGATCTTTCTGTGCAGCAGGCTCTCCATAAATATTTCGCGGAGACTCTGTACGAATGCCCTTCCGAAGAAACCCCTCTGAAGCCTGAGTTTGTCGGGCCGTGACAGGTCACGAAACCATACCACGCAACGGGCAACGCAGTATAGCAGTATGAACCAGAGTCCAAGGTTAAACGGCAATATGAATAGTTCAGACCGCATAGCCATCGAGTACTTTAAGTGTTTTACGGACAGAAAGGATAATGTTTCTGGTATTTACTCCCATTGGGCAAAGCATAGTGCATTTGCCGCAAAGCATGCAACGAGATATCTCCTTGCGTACAATATCGTTCTCACCCCGTTTCAGGGCAAGATTAATGCGGCGGAGGCTGAAACCGGCATGCTCACCGGCCGTGCAGGTGGCACCACAGCATCCACAGGCGATGCAGAGGGCAAGGCTCGGCTCATGTTCCATGACACTCTTTGCAAGTGAATGGTCGTTTGCATCGTAATCGATCAGCCTTCCCCTTGATACTGCAAATCCAAAATTCTTCATCGGCCTAAATGGTTTTAAGGTATTCAGACACATCAAGCGCTGCAGCCCGTGCATGTGAAAGAGAGTCGGTGATGTTCATTGGTGCGATGCATGTTCCGGCATAGAAGACACCCTTGATCGCACTCTCGTTGGTGCCGAAATGATGATCGAGACCTTCGAGAAACCTGTTTTTTCCAGTTGCCAGATCACTCTTCCTTGCCAGCTCCGCACCGGCCTTTGACATCTCCATGCCTGACATCAGCACGAGCATGTCGAGTTCCATGCGCAGAGGTCTGCTGGCGAGGGTATCCTCAACTTTTACCACCAGCCTGCCGTTGATGTTCTCACTGGCCTCTGATACCTTCCCCCTAATGAAATTGACATTCCACTTCTCCTGTGACTCGCGGTAGAGTTCTTCATAATATGGACCAAACATCCTCATATCCATGTAAAAACAGAAAACCTGCGATGCAGGAAGGTGTTCCCTTATTTCAATTGCCTGCTTTACGGCAGTCACACAGCAAACCTTCGAACAGTGGAAATTTCCGGCTTTCTCATCACGAGAGCCTACGCAGTGTACGATTCCCACTCGTTTTGGTTCGACCCCGGCAGTTGTCAGTATCTTGCCCTTATGGAACATCTCCTCGAGATCAGCAGATGTGATCACATTATTGTATATACCGTATCCGTACTCCTCTTTTTTAGCCGCATCGAAAAGATCGAAACCGGTAGCAACCACAACAGAATCAGCTTCTATGGAACCTGAACCTGAGGTTTCAACAAGAAATCCTTTACCGTTGCGTGTAAAACGTTCCACTCCAGTTCCGGTTATAATCCCAATATTTTGATGATCAGCAAGCTTTCGCAGATAATCGGTAATCTCGCTGCCCGGCCTGCGGTCGGGGAAGAGCTGATACCATTTCGCTGCATGACCTCCGGTGTTATCGTCTTTTTCGATAAGTGTGACCCTGTGACCCATGCGACCAAGCCGGCCGGCACACTCGAGACCTGCAACCCCGCCACCAATCACCACCACATGTTTCTCCATATTCTTAATCGTATAACTGTCTCCTTTAGCGCCCCCTGCTCTCCGCCCTGAGCCCTGAGCCCTGAGCCCTGAGCCCTGCGCCCCACTCTAACAAACCGCACCCGACCGTAGGGAGATCATCATTACCATATCTGATATCTGATATCCCCTGCCTAAAACATCAGCCCCTCAGGTGTTGGCAGCCTCTCCCCCTCCTTCGACAGGAATTTCATCTCTGGCTCGCAAGGCACACCCATTCGTGCCATAAACCTGTCGCTCTGCACATTATGGTACTGCAATCCAAGCACCCACGGATCATACCCGAGTACCAGTCCTGCTAATTCCTCATATGTCAGCACCGGTATACCCTTAATACCTCCTTCACCATACATTGTGCCCTCCATCTCCTTCAAGGTATACTGCCACCTGTCCATGAACATGGTGCAGCCCGGACAATTTGCCAGAACAAGGTCTGGTTTGTAAGGCTGCATCGACTCAAACTTCTTTTTGGTGTTGGCTACAGAGTAACCCCTGTTAGCCTGGACAAGGTAGTGGCGGAACCCGAAGCCGCAGCAATGCCTTCGTTCCGGATAATCGAGCACCTCCCCTCCCCAGGCCTCTATCATACCTGCGAGCACATGAGGAAATTCAGCACCCCCAATGCCGTACTTCGGGAACATCTTGGCATAGTGGCAGCCTATATGCTCCACTATCCTGAGAGGTTTTCCAGTATACTGATCTATCAGGGGATATTTCATCCGGGAAGCTATATCATCACGGTATTTGTAGATAATATCACTTGAGTGTGCTATATATTCAGGAACCTCAAACTCCCTTCCGGTAGCCCTGAAGAGGCTCTCCCTGGTCTTCTCGAGCGTCTCCGGAAAATGCTTCCAGGTTTCAAGTATCTCAGAGTAGATACCAAATGATGTAACACATGAGATAGCTATGTTTTTGTAGCCCTTTGCCGTTGCCTGCGAGAAATGCCTGGCCACAACTGTCATTATAGTATCAAACGGCACCACATCGCCATGATATCCAATACCTGTGCAGGTTGTGTGTTCAGGATCCTCATAGATATCCTTGCCGATACTTCTCAGGAAGTTCAGAAAGAACTGCTCGGAACCCGGGAAGAAGCTCTGCCTTATACAGCTTCTGACAAAAAAATAGTGATCATCAGGAATCTCCTTCTGATAATCAGCCCATATCCTTTTCTTACCCGTTTCTTTCATGATCTGCATCGTGGTGTTCATGTTCATGGATATGATTTCCGTTATCGGTCAGATAAACATGTCTGAAATACTCAAAGTCAATACCCTTTTTCCTGAATTCCATTCCCATTTCGGCAGCTTTCTTCTCGGAAGCCCTCTCAATAGCATCGAACAACCTCATGCCGCATGTCTCCCTGAAGATACTATCAAGCTCATCGAGCACCTCGGGCTTAATCTTTCTCATGGGACCTTCAGGTCCGTTTAATTCGCCACCGGCCCTTGCGAAGAATGCCTCAAGATTCTCGAATGCATGGTCCCATACCGGACCCTGCTCAGGATGAAGATCGGGGTGAACCACATAGGCCGCCACACAATATCCATATTCGAGAATGTTGTCTCCTACTGTCCGCTTCACTGCAAACTGCTGCCTTCCCTTTTCGGAGTTTACAAACAAACCAAGCTCCTGCGAGAGTTGCCTGAGTGCAGAGATTATTGAACCAGGGGTATTACCTCGTGGACACCTGGTCTTGCATGACATGCACTGCCCGCAATACCATATCGCCTCACCCTTCAGCAGTTCGAGAATTGCATCATCATCCCTTGACTGGACGATATCGACTATCCGTCTTGGTTCATACTTATAGAATTCGGCAGCGGGACATATCGCGCTGCATACGCCACAGTTCATACAGGCTTTCAGTCCCTCCTCGAACCTGACGTCACTCATCAGTCTGGTGTAAAGATCTTCCACAGGTGGTTCTGTTAATGGACTAACAGTTGATTTTATTCAACAAACAGTCAAAGGTACCCTATACATCAGAGAGATACAGTAATGTTTAAACCCATTTAGCTATAGGTAGAAATACGTAAACGGTAGACGGTAAACGGTAAACGGAACCGAGCCGAAGGCGAGCTCGCGACCGAATGGGAGCAAAACGGAACCGAGCCGAAGGCGAGCTCGCGACCGAATGGGAGCAAAACGGTGCCCTGAGCTCTGAGCTCTGCGCTCTGAGCCACACCTCAAACCTCTCCCCATATTCAGAACGACACTATACCGGCCTGTTTCAGTGCATTGAAGAAACCGGTAAGGGCGGTGATTGAAGTTTCTCTTGAATACTGGGCATCAAGAATATACTTGATATCGAGTATTGAGTTTTCACCGTTGACAAGTTTGATTGCCTCCTGAGGATCAGCAATTTCTCTCATGTTGAGTTTCGTCATCTCTTCCTGGGGAATTCTGCCCAGGACTGTCTGATATGCCCGGTAGCCGAACTCCTGTGGCCTGGTTTTCAACACCGGTCTGACGCCTGCTGCCACCTTCTCAACATTATCGCTTGTTATTGACAATGGCTGCATTCCCATCGTTGAGGCAAAGCCGTTTGCCACCGAGGTGATCATCCTAACCTGCTCATCAGACATCTTTCTGATGCCTGCAATATGTGAATCGATAAGGGAAGACAGGGTCTTGTTGCCCGGAGCCAGCTCACGAACCGAGTTGAGAACCATAATTTCACCCAGGGCTGTTCCTCTGATCTTGCCAACCATGAAGGATGTCAATTGTACCAGGTTTTCCCTGCCTGCACCGGCTATCATGTCTGATACCACTGAATAGTTAATACCCATTCGCTTAATGCTGTTTGCAGCTACCTCTCCGGCAATTGCCATAGCTTCGGCAGGTCCGGCTGATGCTATTGCATATGCTGCCCCTGCGGTGACGAATACCGTTCTCTTAAGTTGTGTGGGGTCACATTTGTCGGCAAGGTCTTCTGATGTATGGTAGAAGGGATCGGGCCATGTGATTATCATTATACCCGGAACCATTACTCCCAGATCGTTAAAAACCATATGATCAGATCCTCCGCTGGCACTCTCTATCTGGTAGTAAAATGGATCGTCAGTGCCTGTTGGAGCTGTAATAGGTCTGTAGAACCTTGAGCCTGAGACCACTGAATTGACCTTGTTGGTTTCTCCTGTATACCTGAACAGGTTTTCCATTACATCACCAACATAGTGTGCATTTCCATACGATGTGCGGTGAAGCACGAAAAAGCTTCTCCATTTTGCCAATGAAAGACCTACCATGTCGAGGTTTATATTGCAGAGACTCTTGTCTATAACAGCTCTGTTTTCTGCAACCCATGGAATTGTGCCTGAGAACTCAGGAACCCAGAGGAACCTGATATTCCTTGCGGGACGAGGCACCGAGCCCCCCTCAATAAGCTTGTTAAGAACCCTGGCAACCTCAAGGATGGCAGCAGAACCGCTGATATTGTCGTTCCCTCCGGTCTTTACATAACCCTCAAATACATGGGCCGTAATAATAATCTCGTCAGGATCATTGTTGGTTCCCTCAATGAGGCAGCTTGTTACCTGTAACTCCGCATCAACGGTAGTCGATTTTGCTGATGCCCGTATCGTTATCCTCTCTCCTGAGAGCAATCGCTTTGTCAGATACTCCCCTTCCCTGGGAGATATCATGAATACCGTACCTGCCTGCCCTGCCCCTCTTCCGCCTGCTGAAGTTGACGGAATCATGACTGAGTTCTCGAGAGGCCTGGGAGAATAGTATGAAACGACCGCGACGGCACCTGCCTGCATAGCCCTTGGCAGTGCGGTTCCGGGTCTCTCGCCGGTAAGCACTATTTTTCCCTTAACATCAAAATTCTCGAACCCCGATGCAATCACAGCCCCGTCAGCAAATACCATTTGAGCTTCAGCGTCGATATCGCCGCTGCCTGAAGCCAGCATCAGCGGTGATTCGACAAGGTCGGCTATCTTCCTGATATTTGGTGATACCTCCCATAAAGAGGCTGAAATACCCTGCCATGACCTTGTGGTTCCCAGCCTGTGGACTTCAATATTTCCCAGACCATATTCCTTAAGCCTTCCTACCAGGTACTCTGTCTCCATCAGGTCTCCCCTGAATTCAGAAATATCGCGCAACCGTGCATAGCCGGCCATCTCAATTACATGCTGAAAAGCTCTCTCGCCTGATGCTTCTGAGATTAACATGTCAAGTGTGTTAGCCGAAGGCAGTATGGTATGCTGATACCATGCCGGGAACTGCCCCCATACATCTGCTGCCATACCGGCAATAAGTACTATGATAGCTGTCAGTATTCTTAAAGATTTGCTCATAATGCCATTTGTTAGAGGTCTGTTATAGTATCGCAAATTAAGGTTTTCCCTCCTCAGGCTGTGCAAAACTGTTCATGCTGTTTAACATATTGTACCGAGGCAGCTATTCAATATTTAATACCTTTGGGTTATAAAGAATAGAGAGCATGGCCGGAAGAACAATAATGAGGTATTTAATGCTGGCTGCTGTGGTTTCAGTTGCCGTGATTACTACCAAATGCCAGAGGGCAGAGGTAGTGAGTCTGAGAACGCTGCTTCTGGAGATGACAGACAGGGCAGCCCTTTCTGAATTTCCCGGGTCAGTTTACCAGGTAAGGCAATTCAGCAGCTACGACAGAAGAAGCATACATCCTGATTCGGCAGGCTGGTTTGCCAACAACGACTACACACATTTCATCAGGGAAGAGATAATTAACGGCAGGCGTGAATATGTAATGTTCGAAGACGAAGGACCGGGTGCCGTGGTCAGGTGGTGGATGACATTCGCAGGCGAAGGGGCTCATGAGGGAATAATCAGGGTTTACATTGACGGCAATCCTGAACCGGTAATTGAATCACATCCACTGCCGCTGCTGAGCGGACAGCTTCTTGCGGGTGAGCCACTGAGCAGCTCAGTATCACCTGAGACCGACACACTCAGAAGGGGACACAATCTGTACATCCCCATTCCTTACGCCAGGGGATGCATGATAACCTACGAGTCTGACAAGATTGAGATTACACCGGAAAGGAGGAGACCCAGTATCTACTACAATATCAACTACAGGAAATACAGCGGAAATGTCAGGGTGGTTTCATTCAGTAATGATGAACTTGAACATTCGCGTAAACTTATTGAGGAGACAAACAGGCTTCTTCTGTCTGAACCGGGGGAGGAGAAACACACCTCTGTCAGGAGGATATCAGGGGTAATCACTCAGGGAGACACCATGGAAATTGAATACTCAGGCCGTAATGAAGCAATTGCGAGAATTGGCGTAAGGATTACTGCAAGAAACCAGGCCCAGGCATTGAGGTCGGTTGTGCTGGTCGCATCCTTTGATGGAAATACAACAGTATGGGTTCCTGTTGGAGAGTTCTTCGGGTCAGGATATAAAGAGACCAATTCCACAACATTTTTCTCGAAGTCTGACAGCTCAGGCTATTTCGAATCCTTTTGGGTAATGCCCTTCAGGAAGGATAGCCGTCTTGCTCTTGTTAACTACGGTCGCAGGGACGTAAGAGCTGAGCTATCAGTAACCTACCAGCATCACAGATGGACGGGAAATACAATGTACTTTGGCGCCTCATGGCATGAATATCATAATTTAATGGCTGCGGGAGCAGAAGTAACCGGGGGTACGGGCAGACACACCGACCTGAATTTCATTGAAATAGAAGGACGTGGCATTTATGCCGGTGATGCCATAACGGTTTTCAACACGGTGGATGCCTGGTGGGGAGAAGGTGATGAAAAGATTTTTGTTGACGGGGAGGAGTTTCCGTCTTCAATAGGAACCGGTACCGAAGACTATTACGGTTACGCCTGGTGCAGACCTGAGATTTTCAGCCATCCGTTCATTGCACAACCTTCAGGCGACGGCAATTTCCACCCCGGACAGACGATCAACCTAAGGTACCGCAGCCTCGATGCAATTCCTTTCAGGAGCAGTATAAGTTCCAATATGGAACTCTGGCACTGGGTTCCGGCAATTATAAATTATTCACTAACAACCTACTACTATTTCTTCACACCGGCTACGGTCAATATCGCACCAAAGCCAGCCGCCGTCAGAAACCCTGTACCCCGCACCAAAGAAGATCTTCTTCCCCTGCCCTCACGCTAATCAGCTCATCAAACAACCAGACAATCTGCCAAAAATTACATCACCATCCTTCCTTCATCGCCGTAACGGTTCCATACCTGAATACCTTAATCCAGGCCTTAAGGAAGATAAATAGCTGTGATGCAAGCAGCAGTAAAAGCAATCCGCCACCATTTGCAGCCTTGCTGTGCACTGTCAGTTTCCAGGCAACGAAGCTCACAAGGGCAGAAACCAGTAGAATTATTATCATAGCGACCCATGCCCTCCGGAGCCTCTTTCGTACCTTTCTGAATCCTCCTGTCAGTGCCTTCCAGGGAGTAAGGTACTTATCGGCAGTAAGCATCGCCCTTGCATAATCAGCAGTAAGAAGTATGACAGGAAGTGTCAGCACAATCAGGAGGACAGATACAGACAGGATCGCCACAATGGTTGCATATGATGCTCCGGCAGCAAAGGCAATTCCGAGAGGCACTCCTGCGAGAACTATCAGCTGAAGGGCTATCGACACCCCTGCTGCGATTGCAATGAACAGGAATCCGGCAAACGCCCTGTCAGCACCAAGCATGAATGTTTTCCACTTGTAGGGTTTCTTCCAGCTGCCTGCCAGGATTCTGAAAAGACCGGCCGTAATAAAAGTATTTGCCAGGAACATAATGATTGTCACAAGGAGAAAGCTGATTGAAAACGATGTAAGTGCCGGTATGACTGAATACATTATGTCAGCTATTACATCAATATCGAACTCGTCATATAGTAGTTCCGATGCCAGCGAACCATCAAGCAACAGGCCAATGTTTCTTTCAAGTGGAGTCACAATCAGCAGTGATCCCGAAAAGGAGATTATCCACAGCAGCACGATTGACCTCATTGATCTGATCGATTTGCGGTAGCCGTCAATAAAGACTGATAAAAATTTCATATTGAATAGATTAAAGCATTATCAGGTTGAAAAACATCTGTATAATAAATGTGAGTTTGCGCGCCATGCGCAGTAGCGGCTTCCGGTCGGTCTCCCGGGTAAGGGAGTTGTTCCTGACATTGATATCGAGCGGATTCTTGAAGTCAGGATCAATCCTGACCCATTTTATTGTTCTGTCCTCTGAGTATTCAAACACCAGGTTTTTATACCTTTCCTTTCCATCCCATATCATTGTTATCTCTTCGCCGTCACTCATTCCAATACGTACCTCAACAGGAAGAATTACCTCACCCAGCCTTTGCAGCTCGACCACCGATCTGTAGGTTCTGACTTCTCCCCTCTCTTCTCCGCTCGCCAGGTACGTTGAATCGCCATCACGCTCCACGCCTGAGTATGGATATACTGTACGGCGGTAGAAATTGAAGACTTTGTAATCGCAGATGCCGGCATTGTAAAGGGTGTTCTCAAAGAACCAGTCCATATTTTCTCCATATTTCTCTCCATGAACCTCCCTGACCACATCGTTTACGACATCAATGAAATCCTGTCTGCCCGGATGACGAAAGCTCCACCTGCGGTAATACTCCCTGAATATCTCGTCGATGGTCTCTTCTCCCACGATTCCCATGAGGGAATGCAGCCAGAGGGCTGCTTTGGCGTATGACATCATACTATAGGATCCCTGCGGATACTGCCATGAAAACGGGGTATTATCGGTAACCTGCCTTGCACCCGACAGAACATACTGGACCCGGCCTAATGACCGGTCTGTAATCTTCAGCAGGCGGTGATTAACAAATCCGTAACCCTTACCGTAGTAGTGATCCATTATCCTTTGCTCCCAAAAGGAGTTGACACCCTCATCAAGCCAGGGCTCCTCAAACTCATTTGATGCCAGTATTCCCATGAACCACGCATGCCCAAGTTCGTGGGCCGTAACCAGTTCAGGAAGGAAGGCCCATTTTGGTGCATAGCCAAGACCCACCCCGGTAAAAAGCGTTGTGTATTCCATGCCACCTGACCCTTGGCCAATTGATGGAGGATCTACTACAGTCATTTGCGTCCAGGGGTATGGTCCCACCCTCTCTGTCATATACTCGAGGGTATTGCGCACTGCTCCCAGGTGTCGTTCAATCAGCGTCCGGCGTCCGGGCGCGATCAGAAGGGTAATCGCAATATGATTCCAGCGGTCGTGATAGACTTCGTAGTGCGGCCAGGCTGTCCATGCAAAGTCAACAATATCCTCCGCCCTGTAGGTGAGCCTCTTCAGACTTTCAGGCAATCTTTCCTCGTTAAGTATTATTCCACCGGTTCCCACAATGAACTTTTCCTGAAGGGTAATTGTAACATCATAGACGCTGTGATTGGAGTAGAACTCTGAAGTTGGGTGATACTGATGGCAGTTCCAGCCCCATACACCTTCCATCCTGTCTGGCTCATAGACACCAAACTTAGGGAACCACTGAGCCACGAAAAAGAAATCCTTCTTATATCCGGTTCGCCTGATAGGTGAAGGCAGCCGGGTCTCAAATTGCCCTATAATGCGAAGTGTGTCTCCAGGTACGACCGGCTCTGGCAGATCTATTCTGAGAACCGTCTTGTCATACTGGTTTCCGTCATCGGGAAATATGTACTCCATGGCAGGCATCAGATCATTTCCATGGCCATCGCAAGCCTCAATGAAATCAATCCACCCGTAATCATCCTTCGATTTGCCGGGCACTGTACCTGAAACACCGTGAAAAGTTGACCGGTTGCTGCGAAATGCATTCATGTACATGTGCATTCTTGCCTCCCGAACTGTATCTGGCGAGACGTTTACCCAGAAGGCCTCTATTGAGCCTCTGATCAATGCTGCCTTGTCGTCAAGGCTTACGTCCAGTTTGTATCCCGTGAGGCGGGGGCTCAGTGGTTCACGATGAATCTGACTGGCCGGTGAAATGGCAAAAACAAAGAGAGTCATCAAAGATAAGATGACTCTCCTGTCGTATTTTCTTTTCATAAGACTGACTGGTTGTTCAGTCTGTTAATTTACGCAATTAAAACATTATATTACCCTGTTACGGGCACAAAAGTTTTATTGCTTGATCCGGGTAGCCTCGAGTGGCACCTCGCCAAAGCTCGTTGAGGCTGTACCAATCATCTTGTCATCTCCGCTGAATTTCATTGTGATGGCTACATTTTCACCCTCAATGTAAAGGCTGAATTTGAATAAGCCTTCGATAAAGGATACTCTTTCACCCTTCATCTTGTAACCAATCTCCTCAAATTCCATTTCGAGCTGGTACTTCTCCTCCTCAATTGTTATTTTCACTTTGGAGGTCTGGAACCCTTCCGGCGCGTAATCTGACACGACCTTCCAGTTGCCGACGGGATTTGGTTGCTGAACTTCAGCCATTGATAGAAGGGAAAAGATCAGGGGAGCCGCAATGGTCAGAATGAGTGCTTTCTTAAATATCTTCATATACGGTAGATTTTGTTTGCACCAATATAATAAATCTATTTCAGATTATACCTCCTGATCATTTTTGGTGAAATCTTTTCATTGGGGTACTCACTGGTGAAACTCTTCCAGTAGTCCCTGATATTCTGCTTCATATCCTTCCTCAGTATGAAGATACCAATAAGGTTAGGCACTGTCATAAGCGCTATTGTAATGTAAGAAAGCGACCAAATTATTGTGGTATCTGTAAATGCTGCGAAGAAGAAGGCAATTACATATACGACGCGGTAGTATATAACATATTTCTGTCCTATAAGGTAGGTAATTGCCCTGT
>CAYUOS010000096.1:0-13180 GCA_964446435.1 uncultured Rikenellaceae bacterium
TACCACCCAGGTGCGGCCCATGGGGTTGGTCTCAAGGAGAGTGGCTCCTTCGCGTTTCAGCACATAATCACTCTCAGTGCGATTACCATAGATATCATCTGCTATAACGGTAATCTTGCTCTTGTTCAAAACATCGACTGTTGCATTAAAAGCAGGATTCAGCTCATTATGAGTGTAACTGGCCCTCACTCCTTCGATCTCTATTGATGCTATAAGACTGGCATCGTTTATTCTACCATCAATGCGTTGCATCTGGTTGTTATTGGGAAGGAATATTATACCTCCATCCTGCGAAGGTGTAGGTGCAATAAGGGTTATCCTCGGAGGGTCTATCTCTGTCCTGCGAAGGTCAAAGTTCAGGGTCCTGATATTGTCATAGACATCAGCAGCTGCTATTGTAACGGCGTTGATGCCCTGCACATTTACACTGGCGACAAATTCATAGCCCCCGTCCCGCTGGGTGACAGGAAAGACCTCATCATTTATCTTCAGGAAACTGAGCGGGCTCCTGTCGACTATACGACCCGAAATAACCAACGAATTGTTATCTCCCCTCACTTCAAGAATCTTCTCTTTGGGCTGAGGACTGACTATATTGATCTCCGGTGGTATCGTTTCACGGTTGATTTCAAATAGCCTGTCATTGGCCTCCTTCAGCCTGCGGCGAGCCCTCTCATCAAACTCCGACAATACGGTAATCTTTTTATAGTCTTCAGCAGCCCGTTCAAAACTCATTGTCTCTTCATACGAAGCAGCACGGGCGAAATAGACATTCGGATTGTCAGGCCTCAGGCTGATATACTTCGAGAAGTCGTTTATAGCATTCGAATGCTGATTGAATTTCTGATAGTACTGACCCCTTATAAAATAGTGCTCGGGCTCATCAGGTTCCATCACGATATTTTTCGATATGTCATTTATTGCATTCGGGAAGTCCATACTGGCTACATAGACCCTGCTCCTTACAGTATAGGCAGCCGCATTCCTGTCGTTTCTGCTTATCATGGCATTGCACTGACCCAGTGCCTCGCCAAGCTTCTTCTCCCTGATCAGGATATCAACCAGCGCCAGTCTGGGAGGATCATAGTTTCTGTCCTTCCTGATGGCAGCCTCAAACTCACGCTTGGCAAGAACATCGTTGTTAAGTGAGACATAAACCCTGCCCCTGTCGTACATATTCCTGACATCCCTGCGCAGCAGCTGTGCCGTGTCTGATGCCTTCAGTGCCTGATCGTACCTCCCGAGCTGAAGAAGGGATTCTACCTTCTCGGGATATACATCCTTGTTGCGCTTCTCAATGGCAGTCACCCTGTTCAGATGTGTCAGGGCCTCCTCGTATTTGCCCAGAAGGTTGCATATCCTTCCGGCATTATACAGCACATTCACATTGTTGGGCGCCAGAACGAGTGCTTTCTCTATGTCCCTGTAAGCCTCATCATATCTCTTCATCTTCTCGTATGCCTGTGCTCGTGCCAGGTATCCTTCGGGCCTGTTGGGGTCAATTTCGATTGCTCTTGTAAACTGATCTAATGCAGCCTCATATTTCATCCCATCCATGAACCTTTGGCCGGCCTTTATCATCTGACTCGGATTCTGCCCGAAACCGTTGATGGCAAGAAATGCCAGCAGCAGTATTAGAATTGCTCCTCTCTTTTTCATGATTCCGTTTCTTAATAAAACTCAGATAATGATCAAAAATAGTAAAAAAACGTTGAATAGTACACTGTTAACCTGCATATTCATTATGGATTGTCTCAAGCACGCTTCCGCTGAACCTGGTTTCTGACATTATTTTGCCCGAAATTTCCGGGGCCTTCAATCCTTCTCCCCAGCTTACAAAACCCCTGAAGACCCTTGCCTCATCCCACAATCCCGAGCCGATAAACATCTCAAGAACCCTTTTGCCTCCCTCAACGAATACTGACTGATAACCAAGGTCATAGAGCGACACAAGCACCTCTCCGGCTATATCCTCTTCCCTCCCGCTGACAGGTATAACCCTGGTTCCGTGATAACTAACCTCGCCTCCTGCCGTGTAAAGCAGTACACCTGCATCGCCCTCGAAAACACGGCTCGATTTGTCAAGTACCCCCGACTGTGAAATAATCACCTTAACAGGGTCGCGCCCGGCCCAGTGCCTCACGTTAAGTGATGGATTATCACTTCTAACCGTCCCTCCGCCGGCAACAATCACCTGCTCGGTCGCCCTCCAACTGTGCACCAGAACCCTCTCGGTCATGCCTGTTATCCAGTAAGGCTCAACGGGGGAACCGGGGGGCCTTTTAATATCGATAAAACCGTCGGCGCTCATCGCCCACTTAAGCACAACGTATGGCCGTTTCTTCTCATGAAAGGTGAAGAACCTCCGGTTTATGTAACGCGATTCCTCTTCGCAAACACCTGTAACTACCTCACAATCTGCCTTCCGCAGCATCTCTGCTCCACGTCCGCTCACCTTCTTGCTGGTGTCTGTGGTTCCTATCACAACCCTCGGAATACCCTCGGCTATTATCCTTTCTGCACACGGCGGAGTGCGGCCATAATGAGAGCAGGGCTCAAGATTCACATATAGGGTAGAGTTTCGCAGCAACGACCTGTCGGATACCGAATCGATTGCATTTACTTCGGCATGAGCCTCTCCAGCCTTGTGGTGATACCCCTCGCCGATTATCCGGCCGTTATGTACTATCACCGAGCCTACAACAGGATTGGGGTAGGTACGGCCAAGGGCCATTCCGGCCAGCTCAAGGCAGCGCTGCATGTGGAGTTTGTCGGCCCTGTTTTCCATTTCAGCCAGAAAGGTTACCTTTGAATAATGGGCGTTAAGTTACAAACAATAGCCGACTTGAGACGATATCTTGCCTCTGAACTTGAAGAGATATACCATCAGGGTGAGTCGCGTGCAGTGGCATCATTCCTGATTGAATCGGTTACAGGGTTGCCTCTGAAGGAGCAACTGAAAAGCGGGGATACAAAGCTTACAGCCGGTCAGATCGGAAAGATTGAGGATGGCCTAAGACAACTGAAACTTCACATACCGGTGCAGCATATAGCGGGATATGGCTGGTTCATAGAGCGTCGCTTCGAGGTCAACGGCAGCGTGCTGATTCCGCGTCAGGAGACTGAGGAACTTGTGGAGATGACCCTAAGGCATGCAGGAGCCGGATTCAATGGCAAAATCACGGACTTCTGCACAGGCACCGGATGCATTGCGATATCCCTTGCCCTGGCACTTCCCGGGGCAGAGGTTCTGGCCACCGACCTTCATGACGAAACACTGGCTACCGCAGCCAGGAATATCACCGCCCACAACGCCCGGGTAAACCTGATTAAGCACGACCTGCTTTCGACCGACTTCTCAGACTTCCCGGGAGCCGACATTATAGTGGCAAATCCTCCCTATGTACGCGAATCGGAGAAGCCGGCCATTGAACAGGTTGTACTACTGAATGAACCTCACGAAGCTCTTTTTGTACCCGACAGCGACCCTATGCTTTTCTACCGAGCCCTCCGAAAAGCTGTCGAGACTCTTCTGCACCCGGGAGGCTGGTTCTGCTTTGAGATAAATGAAGCCCTCGCTCAAGAGACAATGGAGACTTTCAGAAGCACCGTTATTACTAATCTCACCATAATAGATGACATCCACTCAAAAAACAGGTTTATCTGCGGAACCAGGACCCGGGCCTGACGGCGATGCGTACCGTGCAGCGCTTGACAGGACAAGGCGATTGTGTGCCTCACGTGAGTGCTGCGTACATGATATCAGAACAAGGCTCAGGAGCTGGAAAATGGTACCGGAAAACCAGGAAGAGAAGATCATATCATCACTGCAGGCGGAAAAGTTCATAGACGAGGCCCGCTATGCCGCAGCCTTCGCGAGAGATAAGCTCAGGTACAACAAATGGGGCAAAATTAAGATTGCTTACCACCTGAAGATGAAATCAATCCTGCCGGATATTATCAACGAAGCCCTGCAACAGATAGATGAGGAGGAGTATGTTGAGACTGCAGAGAAGATAGTAATGGCCCTGCTCAGGACAAAAAAGGGGGCCGGCAAGGCAGCGATCACAGCAAAGGTCATAAGCTCTATGCAATCAAAGGGGTTCGAATTCGCGTTGTCGCTCGAACTTATCAGGAAACACCTCTAAAACAGTCCGGCCATCGATTTCACGATGAACCTAAGCATGGGCCAGAATGACAGAATAAAGATTGCCGATGTCACAACCGTATCAGCTATTACCAGTTTGTTTCTGAGGTAAGGGGTCTCGAGCCTCAGATACCATATTGAGAGTGTGATACGCATCACCAGCTGAAGAGCAAAGAAGAGGAACATTCTCAGGGAGTAGGTATTCCACAGCAAGGCCTCTGCCAGCCTGCCGCGGACTATCAGCGAAAAGGCATGGGAAAGGCCGCATGATGGACATGGTTCGCCGGTCAGGGCCTCATGAACGCATATAAGGGGATAGTTGTTGGTTTCGGGAGAAAAAATGCCGGAGTACCCCAGAATAAGCAGGATAACCCCGGCGAAAGCAACATTTATAATAATATATGGTCTGATAATAACTCCCCTGATTTACTTTCTGATTGTAGTATCGGGTTTGGCAATACCTTCCAGCTTTTCAAGCTTCTCGATTCTCTGCTCAAGCTTCTTTATGTCAACCGACGATTTTATCTCAACAACCTCATCGCCACTCTCAACCCTTATCGAGATGTTACCTCTCTCAAGTTCATCCAGTATGCCCGATCTTACATCCTCGACAGCCCTCTTAATATCCTTGACGACAAAATCCTTATGCCGCACTTTCGATCCAAAAATGGCCATCTGCGAAATCGATATCATTGTTGCCACCACACCGATTATAAGTCCTGCCATAACCAGGCCCCTGCCTTCAGCCGATGGCCTGGTGAGGCCAACGATTGCAAGAACTATTGTAATAATTCCCGGGATTATTGCCAGAACACCTATACATGGTATAATCGCCATCACGAAAGTAATGATTCCTGTAACCAGGGCCGCAATGCCGAAGTTCTGAGCCGATTTGTCCTTGATCTGTTCCATATTGTCTGTTTTATTCGGTTTTCCTGGTGAGGATCTCAAATAAGTCCCCTTCTAAAGACGTGACTGGATACTCAATGATGCGTCCGGCCTCTACATTATTTTTGTAAACAATGAAAGTCGGCACTCTTTTGATATCCAGCTCGTCATAATTCCCTATCGGGGCTATCTTGTTCATATCGACCCCCAGGTAGGTGATCCTGATTCGCTGAAGGCCGCATTCATCGATTATCTTGTTGAACCTGGGCACCTCCCTGTGACTGTCGGGGCACCACGAGCCCAGCACTATAAGCACTGAAACATCACTTACATTTGTTTCCGTGATCTTGTGAACCAGATCTTCATTCGGACTGTAATTCTCATACTCAGGATTGTACCATGCATCATGTGGCGGTGTGGTCATGCGGTTGTGCTGGAAATAGCCCATAAGCCAGGTCTCCGGCCTCTGATAGTTTACACGCTGGCGCACTGGCTGTGGTGTTTCAATCACCTCCTCCACAACTACAACTTCCGGTTCAGGCACAACCGCGGTTTTCGATCTTCCCGTCGACGAGCATCCTGCAATAACAATTGACACTAATAGTGCCAGGAAAACAGTTCTCAGCATATAATACAGTTTTGTACTCACAAATTTAAGCCAATATTTTGATATTACTCAATTTGTAACAATGTCAAAGGCAGCGAATAGTTATCCGCTGCCTCAGTCATTAACTACAAAGCCAATCTATTCAGATGCGGCTATCATGATTTCAAGTATCTGCCTGGCAGCCCTGGCTACAGAAGTACCCGGACCGAAAATTGCGGCCACGCCTGCATCATAAAGATACTGGTAGTCTTGCGCAGGTATCACACCTCCGGCAATCACCAGGATATCCTCCCTGCCAAGTTTCTTCAGCTCTGCGATCACCTGCGGCACGAGAGTCTTGTGACCGGCTGCAAGGCTCGACACACCAAGTATGTGCACGTCGTTCTCAACAGCCTGCCTTGCTGCCTCTGATGGTGTCTGGAACAGGGGTCCGATATCAACGTCAAAACCAATATCGGCATATCCTGTCGATACCACCTTTGCTCCCCTGTCGTGACCATCCTGGCCCATCTTGGCTATCATTATCCTGGGCTGTCTGCCCTCCCTGGCTGCAAACTCTGCTGCCAGTCTCTTGGCTGCCTCGTAATCGGCGTCGGATTTATACTCCGAGGAGTAGACTCCTGATATCGTTCTTATCACTGCTTTATACCTCCCAACTACTTTTTCACATGCATAAGAAATTTCTCCAAGGGTTGCTCTCTTTGCTGCCGCGTCAACAGCCAGTGCAAGCAGGTTACCCTCTCCTGTTTTAACACATTCTGTCAGCGCATCGAGTGCTGCCTGACAGGCTGCATTATCCCGCGATGCCCTTAATGCGGCGAGTCTCCTGACCTGTACATCGCGCACGGCGGTATTGTCAACCTCAAGAATCTCGAGCGGATCCTCCTTTTCAAGCCGGTACCTGTTGGTTCCCACAATAGTCTGAACACCTGAGTCGATTCTGGCCTGTGCCCTTGCAGCTGCCTCCTCTATTCTCATTTTCGGGATGCCCGATTCGATTGCCCGTGCCATGCCGCCCAGGCTCTCGATCTCCTGGATATGTGCCCATGCCTTGTTGGCGATCTCCCTGGTAAGCGACTCAACATAGTAGGAACCACCCCATGGGTCTATCTGCTTGCATATCTGGGTCTCCTCCTGCAGATATATCTGTGTGTTGCGTGCTATTCGCGCCGAGAAATCGGTAGGTAGTGCTATCGCCTCATCAAGAGCGTTGGTATGAAGGCTCTGTGTGTGACCCAGTACCGCCGCCATTGCTTCAATGCAGGTGCGGCCAACATTATTGAACGGATCCTGTTCGGTAAGACTCCATCCTGATGTCTGTGAGTGTGTTCTGAGTGCCAGCGACTTGGGGTTCTTCGGATTGAACTGGCTGACTATTTTGGCCCAGAGCATCCTCGCTGCCCTCATCTTGGCTATCTCCATGAAATGATTCATGCCTATTGCCCAGAAAAATGACAGACGGGGAGCGAAAGAGTCGATGTCGAGGCCTGAGTTAACACCGGTACGAAGGTACTCAAGTCCGTCAGCAAGGGTATAGCCCAGTTCAAGGTCGCAGGTTGCACCGGCCTCCTGCATATGGTAACCCGATATGCTTATCGAGTTGAACCTGGGCATATGCTGCGACGTGTATTTGAAAATATCGGCAATGATACGCATTGAGAAGGCAGGCGGGTAAATATAGGTGTTACGCACCATAAACTCCTTCAGGATATCATTCTGAATGGTTCCCGAAAGCTCCTCAAGCTTGGCTCCCTGTTCAAGGGCTGCAACAATATAGAATGCCATAATCGGCAGCACGGCTCCGTTCATGGTCATCGACACCGACATCTTGTTGAGAGGTATCTGGTCGAAAAGGACCTTCATGCCCTCAACCGTTGAGACAGCCACACCGGCTTTTCCGACATCGCCTTCAACGCGCTCATGATCTGAGTCGTAACCACGGTGGGTTGCCAGATCAAATGCCACCGACAGGCCCATCTGCCCGGCTGCCAGGTTCCTCCTGTAGAAGGCATTTGACTCCTCTGCAGTAGAAAAACCTGCATACTGCCTGATGGTCCATGGTTTCATCACATACATGCCTGAGTATGGCCCACGAAGGAAAGGCGCTATACCCGAGACATAACCAAGATGCTCCATGCCCTTAACGTCTTCGGCCGTATAGATACTCTTAACCGGTATCCTCTCGGAGGTAATCCACTCCTGGCTTTTCACGTTCTCCTGCTTCCATTTTTCATAGTCAGCCGGAGCCGGTGAAAAGTTCTTAAAATCCTCATATTTGAATTCAGGTCTCATATCTCATCCTTTCCGGTTTAGATCTCTATTCCAATTAGTTTGTGAAATTCCCTCAGCGTATCAAGCAGATTCGACCTGATACTGATGAAATGTTCAATGCCTTTCTTCCTGAGCTCTTCCATGCTTTCGGGAGCCCCTGCCACCACGAAGCTGGTTTTTCCTTCAAGAATATCGAAGGCTGCAGGCGCCATTACGGCGTATTCTTCATCGGAACTGCAAATCACAACTATTGAAGCCTTGCTTTCTATTGCAGCCCTGGCTCCCTCTTCAACACTGTTGTATGCTCCGTTATCAATTATCCTGTACCCTCCGCAAGCGAAAAAGTTCGATGTGAACTGGGTACGGGCCAGGCGCATGGCCGGGTTTCCTACTGCCAGAATGAAAACTGATGGTTGTACTTTACTCTCCTCAGCGGCAAGCCTCAGTTTCTCAAACTCCTCTGATCCTCTGAAAAGCTTCAGTGGCTTTACTTCTGAATGATCTGATGTACTGTCACTGCTGAAGATTTTCGTCTTGTCTGCCCTTAAAGGCATCTTTTCCTTGTATTCGGGATACTGATTCGAGCCTACAAGTATTTCCCTGCGCTTTGAAATGTCGTCAACCCTTCTCGAGGCAACAGCCCCGACTTTTTCCTGTATTATTCCGGCCTGCAGTGCCTTCAGGAAACCTCCCTTCTCCTCTATCTCAAGGAATAGTTTCCATGCCCTGTCAGCAATCATATGGGTCAGGTTCTCTATATACCACGACCCTGCAGCAGGATCAATTACCTTGTCGAGATGAGCCTCTTCACGCAACAGGAGTTGCTGATTGCGGGCAATCCTCTCGGAGAACTCATCGGGACGGGTGAAATGGCTGTTGAACGGAGCCACAACCATTGAGTCTGTGCCGCCAAGTGCTGCTGACATAGCTTCAGTCTGTGTGCGAAGCATATTGACATATGCATCGTAAACCGTTTTGTTCCACTCACTTGTCACAGACAGGATATTCATCCGGCAAGCCGATTCGGTTACCTTGTCGTATCTCTTTACAATCAAAGCCCACAGTAGTCGTGCAGCCCTCAATTTTGCGATCTCCATGAAGTAGTTCGAGCCAATGCCGAATATGAATCCGGTTTTTGAGGCTGCAAGAGAGGGCTCTATTCCTCTCGCGGTAAGCTGTGCAAGGTATTCATTGCCCAGCGAGAGTCCGAATGCCAGCTCCGTTACGATATCGGCACCGGCATTGTTGAAATTGGCTGCATTTACCTCAACGACCCTGAAGCCGGGAAGAGACTTCGAGTCTTTTACAAGCTCAGCCAGGTAGTCGAGTCCGTCTGATATCGGAACACAAAGCTTGCCGTTTACCATCAGCCTGCCAATCGGGTCTGCCTCTACCGAACCGCGAAGCGCAGAGAGGTCTGCAGTCCGTGACTGCAGGATTGATACCAGGCCCTGGACCAGCTCCCTTGCCTTCCCTTCTGACCGGAAGTTCAGCTCAATGCTCTCGGTGTATATCCCTGCGAGCAGAGCCTCGAGGTTCCTGGCTGTAATGGTATCCGGATCGCTGATAATAAAGCCAAGTGAATCAACTCCCTTCATCAGCAGGTCAAGTGCCTTGCGGTTGGCAGCGGAATAATCATCAACCTCGATGTTCTGCCTTATATACCAGCTGTTGGTCTCCTGCTTGCCTCCCCTTACGAAGGGAAACGCGCCAGGCATGGTACCAAGATGATTCAGGCCGGCCAGGTTCTCCTCGCGGTAGAAGGGCTGCACCGAAAAGCCTTCGTTGGTCTTCCATACCATCTTCTTGTTGTAGTCTGCGCCTTTGAGATCCTTTGTAATCTTTTCTATCCACTCCTCTGTCGTTACAGGATTGAAATCCTCAAACAGCTTCTGTTCCTCTTTCATAAGTTTGTGATTTGTAACTGCAAAATAAATTTATAGGGTGCCACTTATGCAATGCTTTTTGTCATGTAGGAATAACCCCCTGAAATTATTCCGACCCTCCAAACTCCATCAGGTATGTCTTTATGAATTCATTCAGGTCACCGTCGAGAACGGCAAGCACGTTGCCTGACTCGTAACCCGTGCGTACATCCTTTATCAGCTTGTAGGGGTGGAGGGTGTAGGACCTTATCTGTGAGCCCCACTCTATCTTTTTCTTCTGTCCCTCTATCCTGGCCTGTTCCTCCATCCTTTTGCGGAGTTCCATCTCATAGAGGTGCGATTTTAGAATCCTGAGCGCATTCTCCTTGTTTTTACCCTGCGAGCGAGTCTCCTGGTTTTCTATCACTATGCCCGACGGGTGATGCCTGAGCCTGACAGCTGTCTCAACCTTGTTCACATTCTGTCCTCCCGCTCCACTTGACCGGTATGTCTCCCAGGTTATGTCGGCAGGGTTTATGGCTATTTCGATATTGTCATCGACCAGGGGAGATACAAATACCGATGCAAAAGTGGTCTGTCTCTTCCCCTGTGCATTGAAAGGCGATATGCGCACAAGCCTGTGAACACCGCTCTCTCCCTTCAGGTAACCGTAAGCGCGTTCACCGTCAAACTCGAGGGTTACAGTCTTTACACCAACCTCATCGCCGGGAAGGTAATCAAGCTCCCTCACCTTGTAGTCATTTCGTTCTCCCCACCGGAGATACATGCGCATCAGCATTGCGGCCCAGTCGTTGCTCTCGGTTCCCCCGGCTCCGGCATTAATCTTTAGTATCGCCCCGAGGTTATCCTCCTCCTTGCGAAGCATGTTGCGCAGTTCCAGCGCCTCTGTCAATTCAAGTGCAGTATCGAACTGGGCCTCTATCTCCTGCTCTGTTGCCTCTCCCTCCTTGTAGAAATCATAGATAACCTGCAGGTCGTCGACGGCACTGCGCACACGCTCATATGATGTAATCCAGCTCTTGATGGCTGACAGCTCTTTCAGCAGCTTCTCTGCCGCCTCGGGGTCAGACCAGAATGCGGGCTCGCGGGTTACCGCCTCCTTCTCCCCTGCCAGTATTATTCGTCCTTCAATGTCAAAGATACCTCCTTAGCGCATCACGTCGCCCGGCAAGGTCCTTAATCTGTTCAATGGTAACCATTATCTCTGTTTTGAGGTGCAAAGGTAATAAAAAGGGAGTAAATGATGCGGGTTGCGGGTAGGTGTCGCTGCGGAGCTTAATCATTATGATGAAGCAAGTGTCACAAGTGCCCTGAAGAGCTTGAAGCCGTCGAGGAAACTTGCCTGCGTGTACCTGACTGTACGGGCCGTTACTCTTTCAATGCCCGGGATTACCATCGCTGCCTCAGCCTGGTGACTGTAGAGAAATGTAATCTCAAACTGGTATGGAACTGACGATTTATATGGTTTGAAATCCTTGAGTTTTCTCAGTGCAGCCGTGGTGTTGGCCCTTATCAGTTTCTGCGCCTCTGACGGAACCATGGTGTTGGCCGCGAACCTGCCGATACCCTCCTTGACCTCTGTTGTTACAACCTGCTGGCCCAATGCCGCCCTGACCTGTGCACAGACAGCCTTGTCGCCTGATACCATCACCACAGGTACATTGAAGTGTCCTGCGATATAGGCATTCATCTCTGCTTCACCTATTTCAACTCCATTGACCTTGAAGGCAGAGATAGAACCTCCTGAATATGTGTGGTCAAGAATGGCATCCGCCGTTCCGGCCTTTGCATGGTAACCGATAAGAATCACCGCGTCGAAAGTAGCATCAATGCCCTGCATCATGCCAAGGGGCTTTGGAGAACCGGTTATAAGCCTTGCTGCCGGATTAACCTCACCGGCCAGGATATTCCTCATGCTTCCATGCGAATCGTTGACGACGATCTCGGTGGCACCCGCATCGAGGGCTCCCTGTATTGCAGCGTTGGTCTCTTCCGTCATCCACCTTCTTGCCATCTGGTAATCATTGCCTCCGACCGATACCTGGTCGCTGTTCACAACCCCGGCTATCCCTTCCATGTCAACAGAGATAAATACTTTAGGTCCCTTCTGTCCATGTACATCTGTTACCCCAAATGCTGCCACAGCAAGCAGGACAATAATCAAAACAAAGCTCTTTCTCATAACTGTATGCCTCCGATATTTTTTATGGTTTTGGTTTACTGCATACAAATATAGGATTTTTAAATAAGGGCGATAAAAGAGAGACAGCGAACAGCAATACTGCTATTGTAAAACATGCGTTGATCTTGCCCATATGATAACTCAATTATGTAGATTTGTTATTGTTGTTAACCAGAAGTTTCAAGCATATGAAATCAATCTCCGGAATTTTACTGCTGGCTTTTCTGTTGCCGGCCCTCCCATTGCTGAGTCCCCTGTGTGCAGGGCAGGAAGCCACAGGCCAGGGCTTCCTTGGCAAGGCCGATACCTACAGGGCAAAGACCACTGCCCTTGACTACCTTTCGAATGAAGCTGTTGTGAAAAAATTCGGCCTTATTTCAGACTCGATATGGTCTTTTGCCGAGCTAGGCATGCAGGAGTTCCGGTCAGCCGAACTGCTGGCCTCAACACTTGAGGCTGAAGGCTTCAGGGTCGAAAGGGGTGCAGCCGGTATGCCAACCTGTTTTGTGGCAACATGGGGCTCGGGAAAGCCGGTAATAGGCATTCTTGGTGAGTTTGACGCCCTGCCTATGCTTTCACAAAAGGCCGGGGTGCCTAGCCAGGACCCGATTCTTGAGGGGGCGCCCGGACATGGTTGCGGACACAACATGATGGGTGCTGCAGGAATTGCTGCTGCAATTGCAGTAAAGAGAAGCATGCAGGCAAACCGGATAAGTGGCACGATAAAGTTCTATGGCTCACCGGCCGAGGAGACAGTTATAAGCCGACCTTATATGGTCAGGGCAGGCCTGTTTGAAGGTGTCGATGCGGTAATCGACAACCATGCATCATCGGGATTCTCAACATCGTACGGTGTGGGGGGCAATGCAGTGATATCGGTATTGTTTACATTCAGGGGCAGAACGGCTCACTCTGCCGGGGCTCCATGGTCAGGAAGAAGCGCCCTGGATGCCGTTGAGCTGATGAACATTGCAACCAACTACCTCCGCGAGCACCTGCACTACACCCATCGGATGCACTATGTAATTACCGAGGGAGGCGAGGCTCCCAATGTGGTTCCCGATAAGGCCACGGTATGGTACTATGTAAGGAACACTGACGCGCGTCTTGAGGATATGTACAACAGGGTGGTCGATTGTGCCAGGGGTGCTGCGCTTGCTACGGTTATGATTCTGCTGGCGCAGGGCTTCGAAGCTTTG
>CAYUOS010000097.1:0-12976 GCA_964446435.1 uncultured Rikenellaceae bacterium
ACCGAAATCAGCTCCTCCTTGCCAATCTCCTGCAGATACTTATCAAGTGAAGCACTTTCCCGATTTGTGATGGATTTGGTTATCTTTAGCTGTCTCATCCTACCTCCTGAAAAAAATTTGTGCGAAGATAATGCTTTAATACATAATAAACAAAAAAAGAAATCAACAGTTCATTACCAACAGGTCAATCACATAGCCTGCTGGTAATGAACATATTGAGCTGAATACTTCTAATTCCTGAACTGAAAACTAAAATATGTTCCGTTAGATTGATATCCTTCTATCGCTGTAAGGCTCTTTTCTCCCTGTGTGGCATTCCTTACATCATTGGCGCTGTTGACTTTCCTGCCATTAACCGAAGTAATGACATAGCCTTTCCTGATACCCAGGTCAGCAAGCCTGCCTGAGCCGGCCTCCCTGACCCTGACACCTGAGTCTACCCTGAGGCTTCTCCTTTCCTGTGCTGTCAGTGGCTCAAGCGTTGCGCCGAAGACAACATTCCCTGTTGCCTGTGCATCTACAACCCCGGTACCTCCCTGAAGGTTTCTGAGGGTAACCTTGAAGGTCCTCTCCTTGCCGTCACGGAGTATCGTAACATCTACCTTATCGCCCGGACGGTAACGGCCAACCTCTTCCTGAAGTGCACCTGAAGTCGCTACTTCCCTGTTGTTAATCTTCAGTATTACGTCATCGGCCTTGATACCGGCTTCATCAGCTGCGCCTCCTTCAACGATGCTGCTTATAAGAACCCCGTTTACGGACGGAAGCTTCTTCTCCCTGGCGATCTCAGCAGTAACATCAGTAATATTCACTCCAATGATTGCTCTCTGTACCGCACCAAACTCCTTCAGGTCATCAACAACCTTCCTTACAATGGTTACCGGCACCGCAAACGAGTTTCCTGCATAGGCACCACTGGGTGAGATTATTGCCGTAGTAATACCTACCAGTTCAGCCCTGGTATTTACAAGGGCCCCACCGCTGTTACCCATATTCAGGGCAGCATCTGTCTGAATAAATGACTCGATACGGTACTGGTCGTCAAGTAATCCCAGGCTTCTGCCTCTTGCGCTTACAATTCCGGCAGTTACGGTTGATGTGAGATTGAACGGGTTGCCCACAGCCAGAACCCATTCCCCAAGCCTCAGGTCGTCAGAGTTACCGTACCTGATCCATGGCAGGTTGTTGACCTTTTCCTTGATCTTGAGCAGTGCTATATCGGTACTGGGATCACGACCTACGATCTCAGCATCGAATGTCCTTCTGTCATTCAGTGTAACCTCAACCTGGTCAGCTCTTTCAATGACATGGTTGTTGGTTATGATATAGCCATCGTTACTGATTATTACACCTGAACCATAACCACGAACCTCTCGTGGCTGCCTTTGCGACTCACCGTAGAAAAAATCGAAGAGCGGATTGCCCGACCCCGTCGATACTGTTGCCTTTGTCTTGACATGCACCACCGCATGAACCGTCTGCTCTGCAGCAAACGTAAAATCAATCGGGTTCTGCTGCAGGTTGAAGTTCGTGAGCACTCCCGGCATTGGCGTAATTGAGGTATCAAAAGTTCTTACCTCAGCAGTTGGTGCCGGCTTCTCAAAGAACCGGGTATATGTAAAAAGAGCCACAAAAGCTCCGATAAACGCAAGCAAGAAACCTAAAAGTAATGTCCTTCCTTTCATAACTGTACTTTTTAAATTTATTTACACTCTTTTTATTAGCCTGTCAGGCATTTTTCAAATATCATGCCTTCACAAAAGTTCCTATCTTTACAACCATTAACATGGCAAAATGTTATGCAAAACTCTTCAAAATTCAGGCTACAATAAGCAACAATCGAAAATTTAACTTCAGTTTAACAACAGTGAGTACAGATTTTAACAAATATGAGGGAACCGGAAACGATTTTATAATAATAGACAACCGGAAACTCACCTTTATTGCAGAAAATACGAAGATTTCAGCTATGTGCCACAGAAGGTTCGGAATTGGCGCCGACGGACTTATTCTGATTGAGCCGGACCCGGGGGCAGACTTCAGAATGAGATACTTCAACGCCGATGGAGGAGAGGGTTCTATGTGCGGCAACGGAGGAAGGTGCGCGGCTCACTTTGCATTCAGGAATAACATTGCACCGGCCGAAATGGAATTCACTGCATTCGACGGCAAACACAAAGCTACCGTAAACGGAGACATCGTAACCATTGACCTGGCCGACGTCGAAAAAGTGACAGCTGACGGGGAAAGCTGCTTCCTCAACACCGGATCACCTCATCATGTGGAGTTTATCAACGATATTGAATCAATTGATGTAGTAACCAGGGGGAGAGAAATCAGGTACTCAAAGAGGTATGCCCCGCAGGGTACAAACGTGAACTTCGTAGCGGTTGCCTGTGACAAAATATCGGTAAGAACTTATGAAAGAGGCGTTGAAGATGAAACCCTCTCATGCGGAACAGGAGTCACTGCTTCTGCCATAGCGGCCGTAACCACCGGACAATTTGACAGTATGCCCGTAAATATAGAGACTCCCGGCGGGAGACTCATGGTGAACTTCATCAGGGACGGAAACTCGGCAAAGAGTGTAAAGCTTACCGGCCCTGCAACTTTTGTATACTCAGGAAGATATTGATAATTAACAAACTATCAGAACGATGAGACGCATAATCAACTTTTCCATGGCTGTGGTATTGCTTAACACGGTATTCACTTTTCCGACGCTTGCCCAACCCGGTAATGCAGAACTGCTGAAGGCAATTGAAGGCGTGACCAGACAGTTTGAAAACCTTTCCCACAGACTCGATGTGCTGGAAAAAAAGATAGATGACATATACTGGTATGATAAAGTCGGTGATGTCGCATGGATTGACAAGGTTTATATGACCGGACCGCCCCCTGCGAATAATCCCAATCCGACCGGACAGGGTGCCGGAAATCCGCTAAAATTCTGGTCATATGTCTTTATACCCAAAGACGCCGATCCGGGAAAGAAATATCCCCTGCTTGTCTTTCCACATGGAGGCGTTCATGCTGACTTCAACACCTATTACACACACATTATCAGAGAGATAGTATCACAGGGATATGTCGTCGTAGCAGCCGAATACCGGGGATCTACCGGATACGGGGCAGGAATGTACCGTCAGATTGACTATGGCGGACTGGAGGTTCAGGATGTTGAAGCCAGCAGGCAGTTCATGATTGATAACTATGAGATTGTTGACAAGGACAGGGTTGGCATTCTCGGCTGGAGCCATGGAGGCCTGATAACCCTGATGTGTATTTTCGACTACCCTTCAAACTATAAGGTAGCTTTTGCCGGGGTGCCGGTCAGTGACATTATTGCCAGGATGGGTTACAAGAGCCAGTCATACCGCGATCTCTTCTCGGCAGACTATCATATCGGCAAGACTGCCGAGGAAAACGTTGCCGAATACAGAAGGCGTTCACCTGCATGGCAGGTGGATAGGTACCGCAACACCCCGCTGCTTATTCACACCAACACAAACGATGAGGATGTAAACGTTCTTGAGGTGGAACATCTTATAAATGCGCTGAAGGCAGCCGGTAAAAAGAACTTCACCTATGAGATATTCAGGGATATGCCCGGGGGTCACTCTTTCGACAGAATGGATTATAAGGAAGCCATCGAGATCAGAATGAAGATATATAACCATCTGAACCGTTATCTCAATCCGCCCAAACCATTTAAAAATGTAAGGGAACTCAGGAAGGCGTCGTATCGGTTTTAGGTTAACGATTGAAGATTGCTCCCGCAGGGCGCAGGACGCAGAGCACGGAGCGCAGGGCATGGGGCACGGAGCACAGGGCGCAGAGTACGGTGCGCAGGGCATGGGGCACGGAGCAGAGGGCGCAGGGCGCAGAGTACGGTGCGCAGGGAAGAGGGCAGAGAACAGAGGGTGAAGAAATGGTAATGAAGAGATGACAAAGGATAAGCTGTTTGGAAAGACTATTGATGAGCTTGCCGAGGTAGCGGCGCAGCTGGGCCTTCCCCGTTATTCGGCCACACAGATGGCTGGCTGGCTTTACAAGAAGCATGTCTCTGACATCAATGGCATGACTAACCTGTCGGCCAAAACCCGTGAACAGCTTTCCATGACCTATGAAGTCGGAACGTCTGAGCCCATGGAAGCTTCTGAAAGTGCCGACGGAACATTGAAGTACCTTTTCAGATATCGTGACAGACTACATATTGAAACCGCATACATCCCCGATCGTGACAGGGCCACAATCTGCCTCAGTACCCAGGCCGGCTGCAAGATGGGTTGCCTTTTCTGCATGACCGGTAAACAGGGATTCCAGGGAAACCTTACCTCAAACGAGATCCTTAATCAGTTCCGCAGTATTCCGGGCCATCAGAACCTTACCAACGCTGTATTCATGGGGATGGGCGAACCCCTTGACAATATGGATGAGCTTTTACGAAGTCTCGATATTCTCACCTCAGCCTGGGGTTACGCATGGAGTCCGACACGAATCACGGTAAGCACGGTTGGACTTATAAAACCTGTAAGAGTTTACCTCGACAAGACCAGGTGCCATCTGGCAATCAGCCTTCACTCCCCCTTCGACGAGGAGAGAAGGATGCTGATGCCTGTCCAGAAAACCCATCCGGTCAGGGAGGTAATCGACACAATACGGACGTTCGACATGAACCGGCAGCGAAGGATATCTTTCGAGTATATCCTGTTCGAAGGAATAAACGATACCCAGGCTCATATAAATGAACTGTCCCGCCTCCTTCATGGAATAAGATGCAGGATAAACCTTATCAGGTTCCATAAAATTCCCGGTTCAGAATTTGAAAGTCCTTCGAGCAATAAAATGGAGCTATTCAGGGACAGACTGACGGCCAAAGGGATAATTACCACCATCAGGGCCAGCCGCGGAGAGGACATAAAGGCGGCATGCGGATTACTGTCAACAATAGAACAAAATAAAAAACATAAAGAATGAAGAAGCTATTTGCCATTGCAGTTACCATTGTTATTCTGGCCAATGCGTCTGCACAGCAGCAGGACGTCAATTCCTTTTTTCCTGACTCCATCTTTGGAGTGGGTTCCCTGACT
This sequence comes from uncultured Rikenellaceae bacterium, assembly GCA_964446435.1. Classification (GTDB taxonomy): domain Bacteria; phylum Bacteroidota; class Bacteroidia; order Bacteroidales; family VadinHA17; genus SLNP01. Next base: position 5,094 of record CAYUOS010000097.1, read on the forward strand.
CTTACTGTTGCCGAACTTGCCACAGGAGAAGTACTGTGCAGCATCAACCCCGGCAAGACCCTTACGCCGGCATCAGTGCAGAAGCTGGTATCAACATCTGCCGCGCTTGAAATATTAGGGGCTGAATACAGGTTCACTACCGTTGTAGGCTACAAGGGGCAACTCAACAGAAGGGGAAATGTACTTTCAGGTGACATAATAATAAAGGGAGGGGGCGATCCCGCACTCGGATCAGAAAGATTTGCAGACCATTATGGTGACATTGTCAGAAACATGGCAGACGCTATTGAGAAAAGCGGAATAAGCAGGATAGACGGCAGGGTAATTGCCGACGAAACCATTTACGATTTAAGTCCGGTCTCCACGCGCTGGTCATGGGGCGACCTGGGTAATTACTATGGAGCCGGACCATACGGTTTATCTGTTTTTGACAATACTCTTCGCATCTATATGAAAACCGGAGAACGGGGTTCGGTACCTCAAATCTTCAAATTAGACCCCGTCATAAAGGATATGACCCTTAAGAGTTATTTGCTGGCCGAGGGTACAAGCGACCGCGGCTATGTCTACTCGGCTCCCTACAATAACTATGCATGGATATCGGGGTTTGTACCGGAAAACAGGGAGGAGTTTGTACTCAGGGCCTCAATACCCGACCCCCCGATGGTGCTTGCAAACCTGTTGTCCGACGAGCTTCAGGCGAGGGGTATTAAGGTTACCAGGGGAGCAGGATCCGTCCGGACAGTCTTCGATGTCGCAGAGGGTGAATTGCAGCCGGTGCTCGAAATCGTATCCCCGCCACTGTCCGACATAATCCATGTCCTTAATCATGAAAGTGTTAACCTTTATGCCGAGCATATGCTCAAGCAACTTGGCTATGAGTTATCAGGTACAGGCACCATCTCTGCCGGAGTTCAGGCTGTACGTACATTTCTGGATGAGGCAGGTATTCAGAACCGTGGTATCTTCATCGAAGATGGAAGCGGCCTTGCATCAAGAAACGGAATGACATCGGAATTCATGGTTCACCTGATCAGGCATATGCTGCTAAATGGCAACAATCCGGAAATCTTCAGGAACTCACTGCCGCCGGCAGGTGAGGCCGGAACAATGCGAAGCTATTTCCGGGATCCGCTATTCATGGGTAACCTTAGGGCAAAGACCGGTACACTCTCAAGGGTAAGGGGGTACGCAGGGGTGTTTACAGCCGCTTCAGGCAAAGAGTTTACCTTCTGTATTCTGGTCAACAATTACCTTGGACCATTGTCTGACGTAAACAAATGTATCGAAGACCTCTTCATGTATATCCTGCTGAACAATTAGTATACAACCTGCTGTAAAATGAATAAAAAGGTTGTCCTGCGACGTTGTGAAGAGTATGACGTTGAGCTTCTTGAGGCTCTGATTGAGGATATATACCTGGGTTGCGGAGGGCCTGACCCTGAAGGAAAAAAGGTACTCGTAAAGCCCAATATACTAACCGATGACGATCCGGCGAGATGCATCAGTACCCACCCGGCAGTGGTTGAGGCAATGATCAGGTTCCTGCAGCACAGGGGAGCAGAAGTGGCTGTTGGCGACTCTCCTGCCATACATACAAAGGGATTCAGTGCTTCGAGATCGGGAATACGTGGTGCCTGTGAGCGCACCGGGGCAGAGTGGGCTGTGTTCACCGAAAAGCCCGGTTCTGTAAAGGTAGGCGGTCAATCGATTAAGATAGCCAGGGCAGCACTCGATGCTGATCTGATTATATCGCTTCCGAAGTTCAAGACCCATGAGCTTATGTATCTCACAGGTGCCGTCAAGAATACACTCGGATTGGTTCCGGGGCTCCAGAAGGCGGCACAGCATGCGATTCACCAGGACAGGGATAGTTTTGGCAGGTTTCTGGTCGATCTTAATGAGGCTGTTTTGCCACATTTCTTCCTGATTGATGGCATAATGGCAATGGAAGGCCCGGGCCCGGGCAACGGATTTCCGGTCAGGACAGGTATAATTGCCGGTTCGACTAACCCTGTCGCACTTGATGTTATTGTTTCAAGGATTGCAGGATACGACCCTCCTGAGATATCTACCAGCAGGATTGCGATGGAGAGGGGTATATGGCTTTCATCTGAGGAGGAGATAGACTACGAAGGACCCGAACTAAGCTCAGTGGTCAAACAGGACTTCCTGAAGGTTGGTATCAGGAAAAACGGGAATATAGCACTCCAGTTTGTTATCAGGCGAATAAAGCCGTTAAGAAAGCTTGAGCACCGTCCCGTCTTCATCAGCAAAAACTGCATAGGATGCGGAAAGTGCATTGCAATATGTCCGATGAAGGCACTGGAGTTTCACCCTACCCGGAAGAACAGGGTGCTCCTCACAGACAGCAAATGCATACGCTGCTTCTGCTGCAGTGAAGTATGCCCGTCAAATGCCATAGAGATAAGGAGGAAGCTTTTCGGCCAGTAAAATCCTTTGCCTGGTCACACGTCTATCCTGGCGTATTTTGCGTGAGTCTCGATGAACTCCCTTCTCGGCGGTACCTCATCTCCCATAAGCATTGAAAAGATATGGTCTGCCTCGGCAGCGCTATCTATTGTCACCTGCCTCAGAGTCCTTGTTTCGGGATTCATCGTGGTATCCCACAACTGCTCCGCGTTCATCTCTCCAAGACCCTTGTACCTCTGTATCGTGACACTTGAGTCTTTTCCCTGACCCAGTTCGCTGACAGCCTGATCCCTCTCCTCGTCAGACCAGCAATATCTCTCCGACTTACCCTTCTTTACAAGATATAACGGTGGTGTGGCAATGTAGAGATACCCCCTCTGGATAAGCTCCTGCATATACCTGAAGAAGAAGGTCATTATAAGAGTGGTAATATGGGAACCATCCACATCGGCATCGGTCATTATTATGACCTTGTGGTACCTTAATCCTGAGAGATTCAGCTCCTTGCTGTCCTCTTCAGTACCTATCGTCACTCCCAGGGCAGTGAAGATATTTTTTATCTCTTCGCTGTCAAATATTTTATGGGCCATTGCCTTCTCCACGTTCAGTATCTTACCCCTGAGAGGCAGTATGGCCTGAAAGCGTCTGTCCCTGCCCTGCTTGGCTGTTCCTCCCGCCGAATCTCCCTCGACAAGGAATACCTCGGTGGCGGCAGGATCCTTATCTGAGCAGTCTGCCAGCTTGCCGGGAAGGCCCGATCCTGAGAGTACATTCTTCCGCTGTACAAGTTCACGCGCCTTCCTGGCAGCGTGCCTTGCCGTTGCAGCAAGAATCACCTTCTGTACAATCTGCCTGGCATCTTTCGGATTTTCCTCAAGGTAGTTTGAAAGTACAGCACTTACAGCCATATCTACTGAGCCCATTACCTCAGTGTTACCAAGTTTGGTCTTTGTCTGGCCTTCAAACTGGGGCTCGGCAACCTTGACTGAAATAACAGCAGTAAGACCCTCACGGAAATCGTCTCCGTTTATGTCAAACTTGAGTTTCGATGTCATTCCGGAGTCTTCGGCATACTTCTTAAGTGTCCTCGTTAATCCCCGCCTGAAACCTGCCAGATGTGTACCACCTTCTATTGTGTTAATGTTATTGACATAAGAGTGTACATTCTCCGAAAAAGAGGTATTGTACTGCAATGATATCTCCACCGGAAAATCAAATCTGTCAGTACTTACATATATAGGCTTTTCAATCAGGCTTTCGCGGTTAACATCAAGATATTCGACAAACTCGATAAGACCACGTTCCGAATAGAACTCATCATATCTTGGCTTTCCTCCGTTGCCGTTCTCCACCAGCTCCCTCATATCCTTAATAGTGAGCCTTATTCCTTTATTCAGGAAGGCCAGTTCCCTCAGCCTTGCAGCCAGTATCTCATACCTGAACTCTGTGGTCTGAAAGATGGTATTGTCCGGATAAAATGTAACAATTGTACCAGTTGATGAAGATTCACCTATCACATCCACACTTGTTACCGGCTTGCCTCTTTCATACTCCTGCCTGAAAAGCTTGCCTTCACGCATAACCCTTACTTCAAGCCTGGATGAAAGGGCGTTAACGCAAGATACACCAACTCCATGCAATCCACCTGAAACTTTATATGAGTCCTTGTCAAATTTCCCTCCGGCATGGAGTACCGTCATCACCACCTCCAGTGCAGATCGCTTTTCCTTCTCATGCATGCCTGTCGGGATACCCCTTCCATTGTCGGTTACGGTAATGGAATTATCCTCGTTAATCTCTACCTCAATTTTGTCGCAATGACCTGCCAGTGCCTCATCTATCGAGTTGTCAATTACCTCATATACAAGGTGGTGCAATCCCTTCACTCCGGTATCACCAATATACATTGCCGGCCTCTTCCGTACCGCTTCCAGGCCCTCAAGCACCTGAATGCTGTCTGCTGAATAATCACCTTGTCCCTGTCCTCTTTTTTCCTTCTCACTCATATCTTCAAAAACGTTTTAACATTTCCCAATCACTCTCTTAATCCTATACACGCAACATGTCCGGAGTTAAATCCATTGCAGAAAAACAGGCTTTCGGCAACGATTCCCCGGTTCCATTCCGGACTGACATAAAAGCTTGATTTTATGCATTTTATTTCAGGCCGTAAAGATACTAAAATTACTCACACCGAAGCAAAAAAACGAGTATGAAATTGGGGGATTTATGAACAACATATATCATGTTATGAACCCTGCCCTGCCATCCGGAGCATTAATGCAGGATTGAGCAATGAGCTCTCTACAGGCTATAACTGAACCCTGCCATGAACATGAACCTTTGCGACGGGTAATATGCCCATTCATAATGCCTGTTGAAACTCAGGTTGCTCATCCTGGCCCAGAAAGAGAGTATTTTCGTATACCTGTATTCAGCCATGATATTCATATTGATATACATCGGCAAATCGACATCATCAATAGGCGAAGGAGGTGGACCAAGCAGAGTATTCGGTGTTATGAAGGCCTTCCTCTTGCCTATGGCATTAAGTCCTGCCCCGGCAAGTATCTTGTCCCTCAGATTGTATTTCAGCTGCATCGAGCCTTCAAACGCAGGCTTATTGTACGGAAAATCAATTTCTGTAAGCACATATGAGTAGTAGTCTGCTTTCAGTTTAGCCGTCAGCCTTGTCGATAAAGCACTGTTGATTTCAGCCCCCACATTCGCCAGGTTACCGTCTGACATAACTGGTACGAAAAAGTTACCGACTCCCTCAGGCATTATAACTCCTCCATCCCATACTACATTCGAAAAGAACAGCATATCCTTGAAAATAGTGTAGGAACCGTATAGCCTGTAACTGGTTGAAGGAATGACTGAGCCTGAGAGACCAGCCCTTGCAACGATTTCGTTATCTGTATACGGAATCCTGTAAAGCGCTCCGTCTGTGGTAATGAACGGATTAACCCTGACTGTCTCTGTAACGCTGTTGTTCACCAGTTCTCCATCGAGGCCCAGATGAAAGGAGAGAAATGATGGTATTACAGCAATATTGAGGTTAATGTCGGGGTAGATATGCAACCTGGTCTTGTACTCTTCCGCCAGGGTTCCGATATCATGCCGTCTCGTCTCCGTAACTGTCTTCAAGCCCAGGTTAAAGCTCCACTCATTGCTTTTCTTGCTCAATCCGGGATTGAGGGTGACGATATGCCGGGGTTTACTCTCGATATTGTTATCGAAAAGAGCAAGTTCGTAGCTGCCCCTTACCCTGCCATAGAAATGTGAAACACCCGGCCTGCGTGCAGACCCCTTTGGTGAAAGCGCCCTGATAATCCGCCCGGCATCAAAATCGAGCTTTATATCATGCTGCCACAGTTCAGTGCTCTGCCTGAAGTAGTTGTATCCCAGCCTGAAGTCATATACCAGTGACCCTGAGTCAGCCCTGAGGGATCTGAAAGAGGTGCTCGCACCGGCACTCATGAACCTGAGCCTGATATCTTCACGTTCAGGTTCCCAGGTTGTATAGAGAGTGTCATAACCATACGCGTGCCGGGTCATCTGAGAAAAATCGAGTGAACCACCAAGGACAGAGGATTGAAAAAACCTCTTCCCGTACAGCACAGCATCATTATCCATATAGCCCGCCGGTACCCTCTTTCCATTTACAAGCTGCATCTTTGCATTGCTGGAATAATGTCTGGCGTAGAATGCTATCAGGCCGTTTCTTGACCTCTCATTGGTAATACTGAGTTCTCCGAGGGGAGTGAAGTAATTACCCATTCCAAGATTCACATAGCTCTTGTAGAGTCTCGGAAGTGGATCGGCCATCAATGCTGCCGGCCTGATCTGGGAAATGTTGAATGGCGGCGAGAAGGGCTCAGGCGTCACCTTGTAGGTAAAAACCTGCCTGATGGTCGTTGTATCAGTCATATCAGGGAAGAAATTCTTCTTTCCTGCTTCCGAAAGTGTCGGCCTGAAAGGATTGTAAAGCCTCACCTCCCTCTGAATATCTCCTGTCTGCTGAGCCTCGGCCATGGTAAGGGTTACCATGGCAATCACTATTGGTATGATTAATCTCTTCATGTTTTCAGTCTCCGATCTTTTACCTTGAAAGTTCTTCCAGTTTTGCCCTAACCTCATCGAGTATTCCGTCATTGTCAGCCTTGTAATAGTCGAGCAGACCCTGCAGTGTTGCCCTCGCGGTAAGCCTGTCATTCTTCGCGATGCTTATGTCGGCAAGTAGAATAAAGACCCTCGCCATCCAGTACTGATGTGGTGTATTAAGCGCAATAAACTCGTTTACTACCCTCTCCGACTCAGCTGTCTGTCCGGCTTTGAATAGCAGGTCAGCAACCCTGAATTTTGATTCTGCTCCCTCAGCACTTACCACCTCACCGGCCGTCATTCTGAAATACCTGAGGGCATCCTGGTTCCTGTCAATATTCAGATTTGCTTTTGCTGCCATAAATGCGGCTTCCCTTGTCAACTCCTCAGGCATCCTTGATGCATTCAAAATCTTGTCAGCAACAGCAATTGTCCTCACGGGATCACCCGACCAAGCTGCCGACCTCAACTGGCCTGCATAAATTCTCACAAGGCTCTCAGGCCTGTTTATGGTTTTTTCCAGCTGGTCATAGTATAGCAACGCCTGTTCAAAATCCTCCTCTTCGAACGATATGTCGGCTAGTGCTCCGAGCACCTGTTCAGCGAACTCGAAATTGGGAACCCTCATCAATTCGAGATATTGTATGCGTGCCTCATTGTAATTTCGTGCAGCAAAAAGACATTCCGCAAGGTAGAAACGTGCGTTGGCAACAAAGAAGCCTGTCGGAAACTCCTTCAGGTAGTTCCTGAATGCCTCCGTTGCCCGGTCGCAATTGCCTGTCATGAAGAAATTCTCTCCTGATTTGAATATCAGCGAGTCACGTTCTGAAACATTAACGTCAGCGATTGCTCCTCCAAGCGTTCTAACATAGGTAAAATAACCGTCTATCTCGTTCATATCAACATAAACATTCCGGAGGCCGGTAAGCGCACTTCGTGCCTCTGCTGTTGTCCGGTATCTCTCTATAACAGTTTTGTACTGGGCAATTGCCTTCTGGTTCTCACCTGTGTTATAGTAGAGGAGCCCGAGTTGTACGTGGGCTCTCGGCACGAACGGACTTGTCGGGTGATTGTTTATAACGCCCAGAAAATCTGCCTCTCCCCTCCTGTTGTCATTCATCGAAACATGTGCCCTTCCTCTCTCAAACAATGCATTGGCTACAAGGTATGAAACAGGAAACCGGCTCATTAGCAGTGTGAGTGTCTCAACCTTACCCGGCTGATTGTTCATAAGACCCTGGGCAAATCCCTTCTGGTACATTGCATAATCTGCGTCCACGGTACCATAGCCGATGACCATGTCATAGTAAGTTATTGCCTGCCTGTAATCAGTTGCTATATAA